>NZ_JBEYFC010000181.1:0-15834 GCF_040634175.1 Streptomyces sp. NPDC007162 | reverse complement strand
GGCCATGGACCGGGCCGCGGGGCCGTGGCAGACCAGGGAGACCGGCTTGCCGGAGGCGAGCCAGTCGGTGAGCAGCCTGCCGGATGCGGCGTTGTCGGGCAGGTCCTCCATCGGGCCCCAGCCGCCGGGGTAGAAGACGGCCACGTAGTCGTCGATGTTCACGTCCTCGATGCGCATCGGGTGCGCCAGCTCGGTGGCTTCGCGCAACGCCGTCCGCATGCGCTCGGCGCCTTCCTCGCCGCCGTTGAAGTCGGCGGTGAGACTGAGGGCATCGGCGGTGGGCGGTACGCCGCCGGGGGTCGCGGCCGCTATCTCGTAGCCGGCCTCCTTGAAGACGGCGTACGGGCCGAGGGCCTCCTCGGCCCAGAAACCGGCCGGCTGCCGGGTGCCGTCGGCCAGCGTCCAGTGGTCGGACGCGGTGATCACGAAGAGGATCTTCGCCATGGGGAGTTCCTGATGAGGGGAGGGTCAGCCCTTGAGGGCTTCCTGGAGGACGTGGCTGTCGGCGATCTGTCGCATCCGTACGGCCTGGCCGTCGCGGACGGTCCACAGGTGCAGGAAGCGGACGTCGGCCGTGTTCCCGGTCTTCGTCTCGGCGTGGTATCGGCCGTAGACGAAGACATGACCCTCGTCGTCGGCGAAGAACTCCTCGGGCACCGCGCCGAAGGACTCGTAGTCCGTCATCTTGCCGAAGAAGTCCGTGGCCACGCTGTCCCAGCCGTGGTAGACGCCGCTGTTCGGGAAGCCGGGGGTGATGTCCCAGACGAAGTCCGGAGCCATCACCTCCTTCGTGACCTCGGGGGCCATTCGGGACTCGTAGACCCGGCGGATGACGGCGAGGCTCGGGGAATCGGACATGGGGGTACTCCTTGCGAGGGGGGTGGGTGGGGCGGAAGGAAGCGGCCGGTGATCAGGCGGCGAGGGCGGTCCGGCCTGCGCGGAAGATCGCGGCCTGCTGTGCGACGCGGGCGCCGAGGTGCTCCGCGGTGGCGATGTCCGACTTGTGGACGGCCTCGGGGCCGGCGTCGGTCGGGCTTTGGGCACCGGCGCCGAGGAAGAAGCCCAGCCGGTTGATGTCGTCCTCGCTGCCCTTGGTGGAGTCCCATCCCGGCAGCAGGCCCAGGCTGATCCAGTGCATGCCGTGCTGGGCGGCCAGGGTGGCGAAGTAGCCCAAGGTGGAGGACTTGTCGCCGCTCTTCGCGCCGGAGTTGGTGAAGCCCGCGGCGAGCTTGTCCACCCAGGCGTGCGGGAACCAGCGCTTGCTGCTGGCCTGGGCGAAGGTGTGGAAGGCCGCGGAGGCGGTGCCCATGTACGTTGCGGCACCGAAGATGATCGCGTCGGCGGCGTCCAGCTGTGCCCACTGCTCGTCGGTGATGGTGTCGACGGAGATCGAGACGACCTCGGCGCCGGCTCCCGTGGCACCGTGCGCCACGGCTTCGGCGATGACGGCCGTGTGGCCGTAACCCGAATGAAAGGCGATGGCGACGGTGGGCTCGCCGGGATGAGACATGGTGATCTTTCTCCTCGAGTGAGGTCTTCGGCGGGACTAAAGGACGGCGAAGAACTTCACCATTTTGGTGAGCGCTTGGTCCATGTACTCGGGCACGTCGTACATGGCGATATGTGTCGCGCCGTCGACGACGAACAATTCCTTCGGGCCGTTGGAAAGTTCGTAGGCTTGGTCGCTGAACACCTTTGTGTCCGCCTTGCTGCCCGCGATGAGAAGCAGTGGCTGGGTCAGGAGTTCCGGAATCTGATCGAACGCCGAGAAGGCGTACATCTTGTCCATGCTGGTCAGCAGGAAACGGCCCTTGGAATTGGGGTGCTGTCCACGCGGGGTCCGGTAGTAGTCGTATCCCTCACGCAGGAGGTCCGGCGTGTTGTCGTCGATCTCCTCCAGCGTCTCCGGGACGAAGGGAGCGTAGGCGGGTGCCGCTCCCCGTGCCTCCGCCGTGCGCTGCTGGGCGACCATCTCCAGGGTCTTGATCTGCTCGGCCACCGGGGACAGGTGCCCCAGGAAACCGCGCGAACCCTCGCCCATCGGGGCCGCGCTGACCGTGGCCACCGCCTTGAAGCGGCGTTCGGTCTGGGCCACGCTGATCGCGTATCCGCCGCCGGCGCAGATGCCGAAGACACCCATGCGCTCGGTGTCGACGTACGGGAGAGTGGTGAGGAAGTCCGCCGCGCAGCGGGCGTCTTCCACTCTGGTGGTGGGGTCCTCCAGGAGACGCGGTTCGCCACCGCTCGCTCCCTGATAGGAGGAGTCGTAGACCACGGTGACGAATCCGTGGGCGGCCAGCCGCTTCGCGTACTCGCCGATGGTCTGTTCCTTCACGCCACCGGCCGGGTGAATTCCGACCAGGGCCGGGTACTTCTTCTTTTCGTCGAAGTCGTCCGGCAGATGAAGGTGTCCCGCGATTTCTACTTCTTTGTTCCTGAATGAAACGGCCTCGACCATGGCGCCTGTCCCCTTTTCGCCCCGGTTCCGTCGATTTACGGTCCGCGCACCATGATTCGCCGGTGCCGAGGTGCTGTCCACTCGTGATGGGGGGAGAAAACTGTCCCCTGGATATGAATAACCGGGTAGACGGTTCACCTTCTCATTCCTGGGGTGCGTTCCGGGTAGCCTCGCGTCAGGAGCGACTGTCGACGGCGAGAGCGTCCGGGTTCAATTGCTCGACCAGGCGGTGGAGCAGGCGGTGGATGGTGTCCTTGTCGTCCGCGCCGAGCGGCGACGTGGTCTCCGCTTCGATCCGACTGGCGATCGACGCCGCGCGGGCGGCCGCCGAGCGCCCTTCGCCGGTGACGTACAGGCGCATGCTGCGACGACTGGTCGGATGGGGCTCACGTCGCAACAGCCCTCGCTCGACGAGCTGGGTGACGGCGACTCCCATGGACTGGGCCGTGAAGCCGGAGCGGCGGGCGATCTCAGCCGCGGACACTCCTGGTGTCAGAGTGGCGTGCTGCAGTGCGTTGTGCTGGGCCAGCGTGAGGTCCTCCGCACGCAGCGCCCTTTCCAGCCGACCTGCCACGATCTGCGAGAACTGCCAGGCCAGACAGTCCGGTGGTGGGGAACGCGGCGTCGGTCACGTCGGCAGTTTACGAGAACGCCTCCGCGGGACGCTGGTCCGCGACGTCATGCGACCGCCCGGCCGCGCGTACCTACCCGCACTCCTTCAGCGCCAAGACCGGCCCCACCCAGTTCCCGGTCACGACGTTCGACAGGCCCGCGGGTGCGCTGGCGGCCGCCCTCGCCGCGTACGCGACAGGATCCTGACCGAGGACGGTCAGAAGACCGACTGACGGACCCGGTGGTCGGCTGACGGACCCGGCGGCCGACTGACGGGCACCCCACCCGACCGGCTCGCCACCGCTGCCGGAGTACGGGCACCGCCCGACGTGTGCGGTCCGGCATCGCGGTTGTGGCCGAATGCGGAACCGCGTTCCGTGCCGTGAGGGGTACTGACAGGGACCCCCACTGATCGCGTGCGCTTCCTACGCTGGGATTCATGGACAACCGGGCCGAAGTCAGTGCATTCCTCAAGTCCCGCCGCGGAAAAATCACCCCGGAGCAGGCCGGTCTGCCGGTGTACGGACACCGTCGGGTGCCCGGGCTGCGCCGGGGTGAGGTCGCGATGCTCGCCGGGGTGAGCGTGGAGTACTACACCCGCCTGGAGCGCGGCGATCTGAGCGGGGTCTCCGACAGCGTCCTGGACGCCCTGGCTCGGGCCCTGCGGCTGGATGACACCGAGCGGGACCACCTCCACGCCCTGGCCCGGGCGGCGAGCGCGACCCCGGCGCCGGTCCGGCGTCGCCCGAAGAAGGCGACCGTGCGGCCCGGCGTGCTGCGCATCATCGAGGGCCTGCACGACCAGCCGGCCTACGTGCGCAACAACCGCATGGACATCCTGGCGGCCAATCCGCTCGCCCGCGCCCTGCACTACGAGGTGTTCGAACAGCAGCCGGCCAACACCTGCCGGTTCGTCTTCCTCGACCCCCGCGCCACCCGGCTCTACCCCGACTGGGAGCGGGTGGCCCGTGACGGAGTCGGGGCCCTGCGGGTCGAGGCGGCCAGGAACCCCTACGACCGTGAGCTGTCGAACCTGATCGGTGAACTGTCCACCCGCAGCGACGCCTTCCGCACCCTGTGGGGCGCGCACGACGTGCACGTCTTCACCGAGGGCACCAAGCGATTCCACCACCCGGCGGTGGGCGAGATGGAGCTGGTGCACGAGAGCCTGGACGTGTCCGGCGATCCGGGTCTCTCCATCACCGTCTACAGCGCCGATCCCGGTACCCCGGCCGCGGACGCCCTGAAGCTCCTCGCCAGCTGGGCGGCGAGCCAGGACCGGGACGCGACCGCCTCGCGGGCCGACACCGAGCGCTGACCCCGGCGGGCTCGGCACGGGGGATGAGGGGGTCCCTGCTGTTACCCCTCACAAGCGTGACTGCCCGCGCGGCCCGGCTCCTGGTTCCGTGGATCGCGGTGGCCCTGAAGGGCTCCTTCCGCACAATCTCCCGAAAGGATCGTCAGTGAGTTCCCCCTCGTCCACGAAGCCGGACACCTCGGTCGCCGTACCGCTCGCAGGCGACGGTGCCAGGGCCGTGCCCGCCGGGAACGCCAAGCTGCCGCCGGTGGTGTGGCTGCTGGGTGCCGTCGCCTTCATCATGGGCACCAGCGAGTTCATCGTCTCCGGCCTGCTGCCGCAGATCGCCGGCGCCCTCCATGTCAGCGTCTCCGGCGCCGGAACGCTGATCACCGCCTTCGCCGTCGGCATGATGATCGGCGCACCGGTGATGTCCGTGGCGACCCGGCGCCTGCCGCGTCGCTCGGCCCTGGTCGCCGCACTGCTGGTCTTCGCGGTGGGACACGTCGTCGGCGCGCTCAGCTCGAACCTGACCCTCGCGCTCGTCGGCCGGTTCGCCGCCGCGCTGGGCAACGGCACCTTCTGGGCCGTCGGCGCGGTGGTGGCGACCGCCGCCGCGGGACCGTCGGCCAGCACCCGCGCCATGGGCGTGATGGTGGGCGGCACCACCCTGGCCAACATCGTCGGCGTGCCGCTCGGTACGGCAGCCGGCCAGCTCTCCGGCTGGCAGGCTCCCTTCTGGGTGCTCGCCGCTCTCGCCGTGACCGCCGCCGCTGTGATCGCCCGCCGGATCCCGGCCGACTCCGCACGCGCCGACTCCTCCCTGCGCGCGGAGACCACCTCGCTCAGGCACCCGCGACTGTGGCTGGTGTACCTGGCCATCGCGCTCATCCAGGCCGGTCTCATGGCCGCCTACAGCTATGTCGCCCCGCTGCTGACCGACCGAGCCCACCTCGCGACCGTCCTGGTGCCGCTGGCGTTGCTCGGTTACGGCGTCGGCGCCCTGGCCGGCACCACGGTCGGCGGACGCCTTGGCGACCGACGTCCCTACGCCACGCTCCTCCCCGCCACCGCCCTCACGACCGCGCTCCTGGGCGCCATCACCCTGTGGGCGACCGACAGCGTCGTGGCCGTGGTCCTGGTCGTGCTGCTCGGCACCGCGGGCTTCGCCAACAACCCCGTCGTGGTCGGCGAGGTCGTTCGCATCGCGGGAGCCGGCCGCTCCCTGCCGATGGCCCTGGCCACGTCCGCCTTCCAGGTCGGCATCGCCACCGGCTCCTGGCTCGGCGGCCTCGCCCTGACCTCCGGCCTGGGCCTCAAGGGCCCGTCGCTGACCGGCTTCGCCTTCGCCCTGACGGCCCTGCTGCCTCTCGGCCTGCTGGCCGCCTCACAGGCCAAGGCGCGATCGGCGCGGAGCTGACACCGCAGGCGACGCGTGCCTGCCGCCCCGGACGGCATCAGGAGGACGGGCCGCCCGAGTGCCGGAGGGTGGTCAGCCACTGGGGCACGACGGAGTCGATGAAGGCGTCGGTGACCGTCCCGCGGTCCAGGAAGAGCCGGGCGGGGACGGGGCCGTGGAGCAGGGTGAACCCGTCGGCCGCCGGCACCCGGTTGCGGGTGCGCTGCACGCGCGGAGTGCCCGGGGCCGGCCGACGGCGGTGGAGAGGCTGCTCCTGGCGTACCGCGGAAGATCGTCGGTGTTCCGGCCTGCGGACGCCTCCGCCGGTGTCAGGACAGTGGGATCTGGGCGAAGCGGGTGGCGGTGTGGAGGTCGGTCTGGATCGCGTCCGCCGTGGTGCGCAGTGCGGGGAGGAAGTCCGTCACGCAGTCGTCCAGGGTGCGGCGGGCCGCGTGCGTGGCGACGTTCAGGGCCGCGACAGGGCGGCCTGCCCGGTCTCGTACCGGTACGGCGATCGAGCGCAGGCCCGACTCCAGTTCCTCGTCCGCCAGGGCGTACCCGGGCGGGTCGTCCGGGGTGAGAAGGGCTCGGCCCAGTGAGGTGTGCGCGGCGGGGAGGCGGGTGCCGACCGTGATGTCCACGGTGAGGACCCTGCCGGCGGCCGCCACCGCGATGTACTGGACCTCCTGGGGAGCGCTGCCCGGGACCCGGACCGCCAGTGCCGTCGGCTCGTGGAGGTGGTCCGCGAGGGTGCGCAGGTGCGGGGCCGCCAGGCGGGCCAGGGTCGTACGGGAGAGGGGCGGGTAGCCCAGGGAGAGCACCCGGGGGGTGAGGGTGAAGGTGCGGTCCTGTGCCGTCACCAGGCCCAGGTGTTCGTACGTGATCAGGGCGCGGCGGGCCGTCGCCCTCGCCAGGCCCGTCGCCTTGGCCACGTCCGTCAGGGTCAGGGCCGAGCGGCCCTCGCCGAAGGCCGTGAGGACCGTAAGGCCACGGGCGAGGGACTCCACGAAGTCCCGGCCCAGTTCGTGCTTGGACGCGGTGGTCCAGGTCGCCAGGCCGGCGGGGGGCGGCCCCGGCTCCGCGGGGCGGGCCTCGCTCAGTTCCCGTGCCATCGCCGTCACCGCCGTGCGGAGGCGGGGGAGGAGGGTGTCGCGCAGGCCGGCCGCGGTGTGGCGGCTCGTATGGCTCACCACACTGGCCACGCACGCCGGGCGGCCGGTGGCCGGGTCGCGGACCGGTACGGACACCGCGACCAGGCCCGGTTCGATCAGCTGGTCGTCCAGGGCCCAGCCGTCCTGTCGGGCCCGTTCCGTCCGGGCGACGAAGTCGTCCCGACCGCCCGCACCTCTGGGCGGTACGGCCGGGAAGCCCGCGTCCGTGGGGTCGGCCGTGCGCCGGGCGCGCCATGCCGTCCACTCCGATTCCGTCCACTGAGCCGCGAACAGGGGGCCGGGGGCGGTGCGTTCGGCCGGGAGCAGGTCGCCGATGCGGAAGCTGACGGACAGGGCCCGGCGGCGGGTCGCCTGGTGGATGAAACGGATGCCGTCGCCGTCGGCGACCGCCAGGGACACGGACTCGTCCAGTTCGTCCGCGAGCGCGTCGGCGTGTGCGTCGAGCAAGGCGGGGAGGCGGAGGGCGGCCAGGTAGGCGTTGCCCAGTTCCATCACCCGGGGGGTGAGCACCGCGTCCCGGCCGTCCAGGCGGACGTATCCGGTGCGTGCCAGGGTCGCGGTGATCCGGTCGACCGTGGAACGGGCCAGGCCGGTGCGCCGTTCCAGCGCGCTCGCGCTCAGCGTCCCACCCGCCCCGGTCAGCGCCTCCAGCACCGCGACCCCCCGGATCAGCGGCGCGACCGCCTCGGCGGGCGGGGAAGAAGGGGGAGGCGAGGAGGAAGGGGAGGGCAGGGGGGTGGCGGCGGTCATCGGCTCTCCGGTACGGCCGGCCGACGGCGACGGCGCAGGCCTCGATCAGGGCACGCCTACCGTAAACCGTGGGCCCCTGGGCTGGAGCCGGCGCTGGTGCGGGGGCCGGGGTGGGAGTCGGGGCCGGAGTGGGGAGTGTGAGCCGGGGCCGGGGCCGGGGCCGGGGCTGGGGCCGGGAGGCGGGGGCGAAGGGCGGGGCGGGAGGCGGGGGTCTGGGGCCGCGGGCGGAGTCCTCGCTCCGGGCCTACCCCCGGATCACCCGCACCCGATACCCCCCGTCCCCCTCCACCCCCTCCACTCGTATCTCGATCTTGTGTCGTGGGTCCTTGAAGGTTTCGCCGGGGCCGAACGGGGCGTCGGAGAGTTCCGCCTGGACGTTGGGGCTGCGGGTGCAGCCGCCGGTGTCGCGGTGGGCGTCGTAGACCTTGATCGGGCCGCGGCCGGTGTCGACGTTCGCGTCGACCTTGTAGATGAGGACGCCGGGGCGGCAGACCTCCTCGTCGTTGCCTCCTTTGGCGCGTACTTCCAGGGCGTAGCCGGTGCGGGCGTCGACGGGGACGAAGACGAGTTTGCGGCCGCCGGTGCGGGCCAGCGGGGTGAGGGTGTAGTCGGCGGTGCCCCGGGCCGCCGCGCAGCTGACCTGGTCCGCGTCCAGCCAGCCCAGCTTCCACTTGTGCCAGGCGAGCAGGTCGTTGTCGGCGCCCCAGTCCTCGCTCATGATGTCCCAGTGCCCCACCGCGCCCCCGCCCTCCTGGGTGTAGAGGTCGGGCAGGCCGAAGACATGGCCGTTCTCGTGGGGCAGGACCCGGTACCCGGTGCGGGCGTAGGAGCCGGAGCCGTCGTCCTGCCGGGAGTACACGAAGGACGCGTTGGCGACCGGGACGCCGTCGGCGACGGGGGCGTCGCCGTTGCCCGCGAAGGTCACCGACAGGACCGTGTCCAGGGCGGACGGCCCGGCGTTCGGGGTGACCAGCACGTTCAGGAGGTCGTACGACCGGAAGTCCACGTCCGGGTCGGCGGCGGCCACGATGTCCTGGACCAGCTGCCGGTAGCCGGGGTCGAAGGGGGCGCCGCGCTCTATGCCGTAGTCCTTGAACGGCTTCGGCATCCGCAGCCAGTGGTCGATGGGCGCCTCGGGCCGGTAGTCGAGCTTGCCGTAGGAGGCCGTGCGGAACCATTCCTGGGTCTGCGGGAAGAACTCGTCGTAGCGGTCGAGCGCGCTGCCCTGGCCGGGTGCGTCGGGGAAGTCGACCATCAGGGTGAGGGCGTGCACGGTGCCGGTGGAGCGGGAGTAGCCGCCGGGGGTCGGGATGCCCTCGGTCATCTGCACGTTGTGGCCGCCGCTGATCAGGCAGGGGCTGTAGGCGGCGGAACGGGCCAGTGCGAACGGGCCCGCCCCGGCCGGTGTGGGGGGCGCCGTGAGGTGCCCGGTGCCCGCCGAGGTCCCGACCACGAGGATCAACGCGGTGAGGGCGGCGAGGCAGACCCCGCGACGGTGGCGGCGTATGCGGTTGCCCGCGGATATTCGGCGGTCCGCGGATATTCGGCGGTCTGTGGAGGTCCGGCGGTCTGTGGAGGTCCGGCGGTTCCTGGATGTCCGGCGGTCCGTCGGTGTCCCGCGGTCCGTGGGTATCCCAAGGACCGCGGATATCCCGACGTCCGTGGATGCCCGGCGGTCCGTGGATGTCCCAAGGTCTGCGGATGCCCGGCGGCCCTCGGGAAGCCGAAGCCGAAGCCGAAATCGAAGCCGCAACCGAAGCCGGCGGGGGGCGGGTCCGTGTCGGTGCGTGGGGGTGCTGAGGCTCACGCGGTTACGGCGGTTGGGGTGCTGCGGCTGCATGCATGGACCTTTCGCGCCACGGCAGCCGCCGGTGTCCGGCTGCACCCTTTCGATCACCCTGTGTCGAGGGGGGTGGGGGCGCGCGCTGTAGAGGCCGATCGTGGGATTTCGCCGGGCATGCGAGTGTGATTCAGGTCACAGGAATTGTGGGGAAGGCGTGGAAATAACCGGGGACCGTCTCCCCGTTTAGACCTGTGTCCGAGTGAAACGGGGAGCCGGTCCCCGGATCACTCCTCAGAACCGGAAGACCGACCAACCGATCGACTCGACCAGGACAGGAGTGCGCCGTGCAGACCGCGACCGCCACCCCCGCCGTGCGCAAGGCATCCCGGCCCCGCGCCGACGCCCTGCGCAACCGGGAGCGGATCGTCACCGCCGCCCGCGAGATCTTCACCGAGTACGGCCACGACGTGCCGCTCGACGAGATCGCCCGCCGGGCCGGCGTCGGCAACGCCACCCTGTACCGCAACTTCCCCGACCGCGACGCGCTCGTCCGTGAGGTCGTCTGCTCCGTGATGAACCGGACGTCCGAGGCGGCCGAGCTGGCGCTCGCGGAGACCGGCGACGCCTTCGGGGCGCTGGAGCGGTTCGTGCACACGTCCGCCGACGAGCGGGTCAGCGCACTGTGCCCGATGGTCTCCAGCACCTTCGACAAGAACCATCCCGATCTGGAAGCGGCGCGTGAGCGGTGCGAGCAGCTCATCGGGCAGCTCATGGACCGCGCCAAGGCGGCCGGACAGCTCCGTCCGGACGTCGGCGTCGGCGATGTGATGATCGCCACGGCCCAGCTCAGCCGGCCCCCGGTCGGCACCGGCTGCCTGATCAACGACCGCTTCGTCCACCGTCATCTGCAACTGTTCCTGGACGGGCTGCGGGCCCCGGCCCGTTCCGTCCTGCCGGGCACGGCCGTGACCATGGAGGACCTGCGCCAGGCCTGACCAAGCCGCGAAAACCGTCCTGACAGCCGATTAGTCAGGGGCCGCCGACAGGTCCCTCTTCCGAGCAGTTTTCACGCAGCACTTTTCCGTCACGAACTCCCGACTTTCCGTCACGAAGTCACGAAGTCACGAAGTGGGTACCCCCATGTCTGAAACAGCCGCCAAGGCTCCCGGCGCACCGGCATCGTCCGGTGACGCCAACCGCTGGAAAGCGCTGGTCTTCATCGCGCTCGCCCAGCTGATGGTCGTCCTCGACGCCACCATCGTGAACATCGCACTGCCCTCCGCCCAGACCGACCTGGGCATCTCCGACGGCAACCGGCAGTGGGTCGTCACGGCCTACGCCCTCGCCTTCGGCGGTCTGCTCCTCTTCGGCGGCCGCATCGCCGACCTGTGGGGCCGCAAGCGGGCCTTCGTCATAGGCCTGACCGGCTTCGCCGCCGCCTCCGCGCTCGGCGGCGCCGCGACCTCCGGCGCGATGATGTTCGGCGCCCGTGCCCTCCAGGGCGTCTTCGGCGCCATGCTCGCCCCGGCCGCGCTTTCCCTGCTCGCCGTGATGTTCACGGACGCCAAGGAGCGTGCCAAGGCGTTCGGTATCTACGGTGCGATCGCCGGTGGCGGCGGCGCCGTCGGCTTCATCCTGGGCGGTGTGCTCACCGAGTACCTGAACTGGCGGTGGACGTTCTTCGTGAACATCCCGTTCGCCATCGTCGCCGCGCTCGGCGCGTACTTCGTCATCCGTGAGCCGGAGGGCGGCCGCAACCGCAACCCGCTCGACATCCCCGGCGTGCTGCTGTCCACCCTCGGCCTGGTCTCCCTGGTCTACGGCTTCACCCGCGCCGAGTCCGACGGCTGGGGCGACGCCACCACCATCGGCCTGTTCGTCGCCTCCGCGGTGCTGCTGATCGCGTTCGTCGTCACCGAGACCCGCGTCAAGGCCCCGCTGCTGCCGCTGCGCGTGGTCACCGACCGCAACCGCGGCGGTATCTACCTCTCCCTCGGTATCGCGATCATCGCGATGTTCGGCACCTTCCTCTTCCTGACCTACTACCTCCAGGCCATCAAGGGCTTCTCGCCGATCCAGACCGGCTTCGCCTTCCTGCCGATGGTCGCGGGCATGATGATCGGCTCCACCCAGATCGGCACCCGGCTGATGACCCGGGTCCCGGCCCGGATGCTGATGGGCCCGGGCTTCCTGGTCGCCGCCCTCGGCATGCTGCTGATGACCCGGCTGGAGATCGGCTCGTCGTACGCCTCGACGGTCCTGCCTGCGGTGCTGCTGCTCGGCCTCGGCATGGGTACGGCGTTCATGCCGGCCATGTCCCTGGCCACGCTCGGTGTCGAGCCCCGGGACGCCGGTGTCGCCTCCGCGATGGTCAACACCTCGCAGCAGGTGGGTGGCGCCATCGGCACCGCCCTGCTGAACACGATCGCCGCGTCCGCGACGACGTCGTACATCAAGGACCACATCGCCACCGCGACCTCCAAGTCGCAGCAGCAGCTGGTCCAGATGGAAGGCGCGGTGCACGGCTACACCAACGCCATCTGGTTCGCCGTCGGCATGCTGGCGCTGGCCGCGGTCATCGTGGTGGCCCTGGTCAACGCCGGCAAGCCGGAAGCCACCACCGTGGCCTCCGGGGACGGCGTGGCGGACGAGGTGGCGATCCCGGTGGTCGCTCACTGAGCGACCCACCGCACGAGCACCGTCCACGGGTACCCCCGCGGGCCTGCCCCGGCTCCTCAGCGGAGTGACTCCTCAGCGGAGCCAGGGCAGGTCCGCGCCCGCATCGCTCGGTTGCAGGCCCTCGGCGACGATCTGCATGATCTCGCCGAGGGTCTGCTGCTGTTCCGGGGTCAGCCGCTCGAACAGCGCCTGCCGTACGGCGGTCACATGGCCCGGCGCGGTCCTCCGCAGCACCTCGGCGCCCTCGTCGGTCAGCACGGCGAACTGCCCCCGCTTGTCGGAGGGACAGTCCTCCCGCCGTACCCAGCCGTTCTTCTCCAGGCGGGCGACGGCGTGCGACAGCCGGGAGCGGGTGATCTTCGCGTTCATCGCCAGCTCGGTCATCCGCAGCCGCCCGTCGGGCGCCTCGGCGAGGCCGACGAGCAGGCCGTAGTAGATGTGCGGCATCCCCGCGTCCCGTTGGAGCTGACGGTCCAGATGGTCCTCCAGCAAGGTCGAGGCGTGCAGGTACGAGCGCCAGACGCGCTGTTCGTCGGCCGTGAGCCAGCGGTCCTGCGCGGCGGCGGAGTCGAAGGATGCCGTATTCATGTATCCCACTCTACGAGGCCTCTCCTTGAAGATTAAACAAGTCCGGCGTAAGGTGTTGAACGGAAAGCTTGAGAGTTAAAACATCGATTTGGAACATCGGGTCCAGGAAAGACCCGGAGGGAGTCGCCGTCATGTCCGCCGCCGCCCCGGAGCGATCCGCCGCTTCCCAGGAGCGCATGCCCGCGCTCTATCTGAGCCACGGCGCGCCGCCACTCGCCGACGACCCGGTCTGGCCGGGCGAACTGGCCGCGTGGAGCGCCGACCTGCCCCGCCCCAAGGCGATCCTGATGGTCTCCGCGCACTGGGAGGAGGCCCCTCTCGCCCTCGGCGCCGTGCGGACCGTCCCGCTCGTCTACGACTTCTGGGGCTTCCCCGAGCATTACTACAAGGTGCAGTACGCCGCCCCCGGCGCACCGGAGCTGGCCGAGAGCGTGCGCAAGCTGCTGCGCGCCCCCGGCACTCCCGTGCAGGACATCCCGGACCGCGGCCTGGACCACGGCGCCTACGTCCCCCTGGTGGAGATGTTCCCGGCCGCCGACATCCCCGTGCTGCAGATCTCCATGCCCACCCTCGACCCGGTCCGGCTGATGGAGACAGGCCGTCGGCTCGCCCCGCTGCGCGACGAGGGCGTGCTGATCGTCGGCTCCGGCTTCTTCACCCACAACCTGGCCGCCCTGCGCCACGCCGGGAGCGGTGTGCCGACCTGGTCCTCCGAGTTCGACGACTGGGGGCGCCGGGCGCTGGAGCACCGCGACTGGGACGCCCTGCTCGACTTCCTCGACAAAGCCCCGGCCGGCCGCTACGCCCATCCGCGCACCGAACACTTCGCCCCGCTCTTCGTCACCATGGGCGCGGCGGACGCCGGTGGCGGTCTCGATGCGCAGAAGTCGGTGATCGACGGGTTCTGGATGGGGATGGCGAAGCGCTCGGTGCAGTTCGGGTGACGCACGGGCGGCGCGGCTAGAGCGGGCGCTCGTACCAGGCCACGTCCCAGTAGCGGCCGAACTTGCGGCCCACCTCGCGGTACGTGCCGACGTACCCGAAGCCGAAGCGCTCGTGCAGCCGGGTGGACGCCTCGTTCGGCTGCGCGACGCCCGCGTAGGCGCGGTGCAGGTCCTGGCCCGCGAGCGCCTCGAAGAGGGTCTTGTAGAGAAGGGTGCCGACACCGCGCCGACCGGCGCCCGGGGCGACGTAGGCGGTGGTCTCCACCGAGGTCGCGTAGGCCGGTTTCGCTCGGTAGGGGCTGGATGTGGCGTACCCGAGAATCTCCTGTGAGTCCGTCGTCACGGCAACCATCAGGCGGTACGGGCCGTCTTCCGGGTGGGAGAGCAGCCACGGCCGACGCTCTTCCGGAGTGAAGGCCACCGTGTCGAATGTGATGGGCGTCTCACGGACGTAGTGGTTGTAGATCTCGGTGAGGGCTTCGAGGTCCCCCTCGTTCCCCGGCCTGACCTGCACCTCTGTGCGTTCCGACGACATCCGGTCTCCTCACGGGGTCGCGCAGGATACTGCATGATCAGAAATTCGGGGTGCGGGGTGGGAATTCTGTCCGGATTCCAGTCGTTGTTTCCACCAGATGCAGGGCACTCGGCGAGAGTCCGAGGAGTTCCAGGAGTGGAGTTCCCCAGGGTCTCGAGTCGAGGACCCGGCAGCTGAAGGACCGACAGGATCACCCCGCCCGCCCACCATCGCAAGGGAGCACGCATGGCAACCCGTGCCGTCGCCCGTCGTAGGACCGCCACTGGCGAGGCGGCCGACTCGGCAAGCAGTGTTCGCGCCCGTGCCGTTCGCGGCCACGTCGGCGAGATAGCCGACCGTGACCTGGTCGGCATGTACCTCGACGAGATCGCGCGCACACCGCTGCTCGACGCCGCCAAGGAAGTCGAGCTGTCCCAGGCCGTAGAGGCGGGTGTGTTCGCGCGGCAGGTCCTCGACGGCGAGGAGGAGTCCGCGTCGGACGCCACCCGTGAGGAGCTGGAGGCGCTCGTCGCCGCCGGTGAGCGGGCGAAGGACGTCTTCATCCGCTCCAACCTCCGCCTTGTCGTGGCCGTCGCGCGGCGCTACCCCCGCAGTGGGCTGCCCCTCCTCGACCTGATCCAGGAGGGCAACGCCGGCTTGGTGCGTGCCGTCGAGAAGTTCGACTACCGCAAGGGCTTCAAGTTCTCGACCTACGCTACCTGGTGGATCCGTCAGGCCATCACCCGCTCCATCGCGGACCAGTCCCGGACCATCCGGCTCCCCGTCCACCTGGTGGAGGAGCTGGGCCGGATCCGCCGCGTCCAGCGCGAGTTCAACCGGGAGAACGGGCGCGACCCGGAGCCCGCGGAGATCGCCGCCGAGCTCGGTTCCACGCCGGAGCGCGTCATCGACGTCCTCGACTGGGCCCGTGACCCGGTCTCGCTGAACATGTCGGTGGACGACGAGGGTGACACCCAGTTCGGTGACCTCCTGGAGGACACCTCTGCGGTCAGCCCCGAGCAGTCCGTCCTGACCCTGCTGCGCAGCGAGGAACTGGACGACCTGATCGGCCGCCTGGACCAGCGCACGGCGTCGATCATCAAGATGCGGTACGGCATCGAGGACGGCCGCGAGCGCACGCTGACCGAGGTCGGCAAGGAGCACGGTCTGACCCGGGAGCGGATCCGCCAGATCGAGAAGCACGCCCTGCTGGAGCTGAAGAAGCTGGCCCGCTCCACCGGGTTCGAACCGGCGGCGTGAGGGCCTGAGGGGGTTGTGAGGGGAATGCGTGAGTGTGGGGCTCGCGCGCCTGGGGGCGCGCGAGGTGCCCCTTACCCTGGGCGCGTGCGCCGGGTGGCGAAAGACGGCGCAAACATGGCGCGGTACCGCTGCTTCAGAACCCACGGGTAGGGAACAAGCACTCTGGGCCGAGGAGTTGGGCTCTCGCCGGGAAGACGAAACGTTCCGGCGTGCATCGACCAGCCCCGACCGACGACGACTCATGAAGACACCCTGAAGACCGACGCCTTCTGACGACCTTTCCCTGAGCCACGTCCCGACGCACCATCCCCCCGGCGCCGGGACTTTCCCCGAGCCGGGCTCCGGCGCCCATCCCCCCCGGGCGCCGGAGCCCGGCTC
>NZ_JBEYFC010000180.1:0-15933 GCF_040634175.1 Streptomyces sp. NPDC007162 | reverse complement strand
GGATACAGGGGACGTCGTCCGGGAGGTAGTAGTCGCCCGAGAACCGCTCCACGCGTCCGCTTACGCGAACAGGCCATGTTGCCCGCGCCGCTGCTGTGGAAGCGGAGGACGACGGCTTCTGCACGATCGTGATCGACGACCACACGCCCCACGGCCTGCTCGCCCTGATCACCGGAGCCGAATCGAACGCGTGATCTGCGGCTGCGCGTACGGCGCGAGGCGGCCCTACGCCGCGCCCCGCCCGGTGCCACGAAGAGCTTCGGTATTCCGTCGACCGATCGCTCAGACGGGAAGTTCGGTGATGCCGAGGGCGAAGTCCAGATTCCCCACCCCGTTGTTGGCGAGGCCCACCGTGACCACGCCCGCTCCTTCCAGCCAGTGCGCCATTTTCAGGCCGCCGACGTCCAGTGGACGCATCCCGAGGGTCTTGATGAACGTCTCCACACGTGCCTTGGCCTGCCAGTCGTCGCCGGCGATGAAGACGTCGGGCCGGCCCTTCTCCAGGACATGGCGGAAGACGGTGTTGAACGCCTTCACCACACTGGCGTCGGCCGGGGCCGCCTTTGTGGCCTCCTGCGCGATCGAGGTCTCCTCGCGGTGGGCCAGCCCGTCGAACGTGGAATTGAAGGGGTTGCTGATGTCGACGATGACCTTGCCCCACGATGACGATGTCCCCAGCCGGAGCGGTGCCCCATGCTCCGGTCGTGGTGCCGTCGCCGAGAGTCCTGGCCAGGTCGGCGGCCTTGGAGTGATCGCGGCCCACGATCTCGACGGTGTTGCCGCCCGCTATCGCCCGCGCTGCGATGGTGCGGGCCATGTTCCCGGTGCCGATGATGCTGATGCTGCTCATGAGATGTCCTGCCCTGGTCGTGTGTTGTCCGAGCTGACTCGGCACCCCGCGGTACCCGCGGACACGTTCTGACGGGGCAAGCGGCTGCACCGGGCCGCCGAACAGGACCCGGTGCGCAGCGGGCGGGAGACCGAGGTCGTACGTCTGCTCGCACCACGCCAGGGTCATCGCCTCTGCCGTGTCCCTCACCGAGGCCGCGGTCAAAGCCAGTCTGGCCCCGGTCCACCGCGAACTCGACGGGGGCTGACCGCCGGTCGGCAGCCGTCCTTCCGGGGAGGCGACGGTCGCGGTTCATCGGACTGCGGTTTTCCCGGATCGGGTCGAGGGCAGCCTGCCTCGCGGCCAACTGTGTCTAGCTCTGCGGTAGTTGCGGCTGCAAGGCATGGTTCGCCGGGCACGACGCCGTCAACCTGGAACCGGCGTCAGTCGCGCGCCGGACGACCATGCCGGGTCACCGTCGACATGGAGGTCCGTGCCGGTGACGTGGCCGGCCTCCTCGCTGGCCGGGAAGAGCACGCCGTAGCCTGAGCAAGGCCCCTTCACGGAGCCGTTGCAGAAGCCGTCCTTCGACGTCGCCGTGCCCGTCCGTCACCGATGAATCCGTAGTTCATCACCGCACAACATTTCGGGAGAACCCGTGAGCAAGAACATCAACAACCCTGTGGGCATGGGCGGGGGCCAGCGCAAGAAGCTGTCCCGCGCCGAGCGGCAGAACAACGGTCCGCACCGCAACCTCGACCGCCAGGGTGCCGCCGACCGGAAGGCGGAGCTGGTGCGCAAGATGCGCGAGAGGGCAGGCGCGGCCGAGGGCACCGGGCAGGCGGGCGACAGCACCGCACAGAGCTGAACCGCCACCGCAGGGGCACGGCACGGAGCAGGGCCCCAGACCGCGACAGGTAGCGTTCGAGGTGGTGACCGCATCTGCATCAGTGGAACCCTGCGGCGCCGCGGACCCTTCCGTGGGCTTGGACCTCGCCAGCCACAGACCGGTGAACACGGCGGTGGCCAACGTGACGGTGCCGGCGGCGACGAAGGCGCTGTCGAGACCGGTCTCGAAGGAGGCGCCGCCGGATTGCCGGGAGCGGACGACGGCTCCGAGCACAGCCACGCCGAGCACCGCGCCGATCTGCCGGATGGTGCTGCTGATCCCTGACGCGAGGCCGCCTTCCTGCGGGCTGACCGCCTGGATGGCGGCTCCCGTCAGTGGGGACATGGTCAGGGCGAAGCCGATGCCGGCCACTCCCAGCCGCCACCACACGTTCGCGTAGCCGGTGTCGGCGTGCACCATGCCGGGCGCCAGCAGTCCCAGGCCGGCCAGGGCCAGGCCGGTGGTGACCACGACGCGGAAGCCGTACCGGGCGGCGAGCCGAGCCGCGTACGGGCTGACGATCACCATGGCGAGGGACACCGGCAGGGTCTGCAGGCCGGCGCGGAGGATCGAGCTGCCCTGTACGTACACGAAGAACTGGGAGAAGAAGAACGACGAACCCATGAGCGCGAACCCCACCGCGGTCATGGCGGTGTTGGACACGGCGAACAGGCGCTGCCGGAACAGCCGCAGCGGCAGCATCGGAGCGGAACGACGCGCTTCGACGGCGACGAAGGCGGCGAGGAGGATCACCGCGGCGGCGAAGCTGCCCAGGATCACCGGCGACGTCCAGCCGCGGGCACCCCCCTCGATCAGCCCGTAGGCCAGCGCCCCCACACCCAGGACGGACAGCGCCGTGCCCGGGATGTCGATCGCGGGGGCGCCCGGATTGCGGGTCTCTTCAAGGCTGCGCGGACCGAGCAGCAGAAGGACCACGCCGACGGGCAGATTGACCAGGAAGACGGCGGGTCAGCCGAAGGCGTCTGCCGGCACGCCGCCGGCCACGGGGCCTGCGGCCAGACCGATTCCGCTGAATCCGGCCCACAGCCCGATCGCCTTGATACGTTCTCGCGGCACGGGATGGGCGGCGGCGAGCAGGGCGAGCGAGGCCGGGCTCAGTGCCGCGGCCCCGATGCCCTGCAGCACCTGGCCGACGATCAGCCAGCCGAGCGAGGGCGCGAGGGCGCACACCACCGACGCGGTGGTGAACACCGCCACGCCGGTCAGGTACACCCGCTTGCGGCCGAACCGGTCGGCGAAGACGCCCCCGGACAGCAGCAGCATGGCGACGAGCAGGACGTACGCGTCGACGATCCACTGCAGACCGGTCGGCCAGCCGATGGAGCTTCCCGAGACCAATGGCGTCTCCAGACAACCGATTTGAGTCCTAGAAGAACCCGAGCTTCCGTGGACTGTACGAAACCAGAAGGTTCTTCGTCTGCCGGTGGTACGGCGGCAGCGCATCGTCGGCCAGGTTGAACAGGGCTCATGGAGACTCCGGCGCCATCCCTGGCCCGGCCATGGACCGGATCGTGCGGATCTGGTTCCTCGGAGCGGGCCACTGCTCGGTGGGATGGATGCCGAGGTTGCCGTGCTGGGGCCGATGCCGCGACCGTCGCCGGTCAGCCGACCGCGGCCTCGGCGGGAGCCGGCAGGAAGTCCGGTACCCGGGTGCCGAGGCCCAGGGATGCGGCCCGGCGGCGGACGAGGTCGGCGAGGGCGAGGTCCAGGGTGCCCAGGCCGAACGGGGAGAACACGGTGACGCGGTCCTCGGCGCGTCGGAAGGGCTTTCCCGCGTTCAGTACGGCACCGATCGAGGTGGTGATGAAGCCCCGGTTGCCGCAGAGCTGTTCGGCCAGGTGCAGGGAGGTCGACTCGCGGCACACGTGGTCCGCGTCGTCGACCACGTTGACGGCGGTCAGGATGCTTCCCGGTGTCAGGTCGCGCAGGGACACGTGCAGGAGCAGGGTGCCGGGCCGGCAGGCGTCGGTGGTCAGGTGCGGGGCGGCGGCGGTGGTCGCCAGGCAGACCAGCCGGTGGGCGGCGAGCGCCTCCTCCGCGCTGACGGCGACCTCGGTCTTCAGGTCCGGCCAGCGGGCCTGGCAACGGGCGGCGAAGGACTCCGCCCGGGTGCTGTCGAGGTCGAACACGGTGACCGCGGCGAGGCCGGGCAGGAGAGCCCGGAGGTAGGCGAGGATCTCGAAGCCGATCACGCCGCAGCCGATCAGAGAGACACCGGTCTCCGGGACGGACGAGCCCAGCGTCGCCGCCGCGAGGGCGGCGCTCGCCGCGGTGCGCCGCGCCGAGATCACCGAGCCCTCCAGCAGGGCCTCCGGCTGCCCGGTGGCCATGGAGTTGAGGATCACCGCGGCGGAGGCGCGTTCCAGGCCCCGCGCGGTGTTGCCGGGGAAGGAGGCGATCCACTTGATGCCCGCCACCGGCTCCTCCTCGCCGAGGTAGGCGGGCAGTCCGATGATCCGGTTGCGCGGGTCGTCCGGAAAACGGAGGAAGACCGAGTGCGGCAGGGCCGTACGGCCCCGGTCGTGCAGCAGGTACGCGCGGCGCACTGCTGCGACGACCTCGGCCTCGGCGTCGTCGAGGACTTGGTGGACCTCTCCGGCTCCAAGGATCAGCATGATGCCCCCTTCATCGCCAACTTCGTCTCCTTCCACAGGTGGGACACGTCGCCGAAGTGGCGGGCGACCCATTCGTCGTCGTAGATCGTGTCGAGGTAGCGCTCCCCGCGGTCGGGCAGGACGACCGCGCATCGCGCGCCCGCCGGGATGCGGTCGGCCATCAGGCCGACCGCCGCCACCAGGGCCCCGGAGGAGCCGCCCGCGAGGATGCCCTCCCGGGCGGCGAGCCGCCGGCAGCCGACCACGCAGTCGAGGTCCGTCACATGGACGACCTCGTCGGCGAGCCCGTCACGGTAGAGCGCCGGCCGTACGGCCGCGCCGTGGCCCGGTATCAGCCGGGGCGCCGGAGCGCCGCCGAAGATGGCGCTCCCTCTGGCGTCCACCGCGACCACGGTCACCGGCAGCTGCCGGTCGCGCACGTACTCCGCGCAGCCGCGCAGGGTGCCGCAGGAACCCGTCGCGCAGAACAGGTAGTCGATCCCGCCCGGCACCGCCTCCAGGATCTCGCGCATCGTCCGCCGGTGCGCCTGGGGGTTGAGCGGGTTGGCGTACTGGTTGGGCCAGTAGGCGCCGGGGATGTGAGCGACCAGCGCGTTGATGCGGCGGATCCGGACGGGCAGGTACTCGCCCGTCGCCGGGTCGCACTCGCTCACCACCTCGACCTCCGCACCGAGGGCTCGCATGACGGCGATGTTCTGCCGGTTGGTGCGGGGGTCCACCACGCAGATGAACCGGAGCCCGTAGTAGGCGCAGATCTGGGCCAGTCCGATGCCCAGGTTGCCGGAGCTCGATTCGACGACCACCGAGCGGCCGGGCACGAGGGTGCCGCCATGGATCAGCCCGCGCAGCATCTCCAGGGCCGAGCGGTCCTTCATGCTGCCGCCGGGGTTGAAGGCCTCCAGCTTGGCGTAGGTGGTGAAGTGCCGCCCCGGAGCGAGCTTGGCGAGTTCGACCAGCGGCGTGCCGCCGATCGTGCCGAGAACGCCGGCGGGCCCGTCGTCAGGTTCCGGCATGGTGGCCTCGCCCCGTCGGATCGGGGCGGGGCCCGAGCATCGTGCGGAACACGCTAGTTCCTCCTGTCAGCACTGGATCGAGGGGTGGTGCGGCGGCCGCCGCCCGGCCGGGTTCGGTGCGGGCGTGAGCCGAGGCCGGGCCGGGGCCCGGAGGGTCACCGCGCCGGCGCGCCGGGCGTGACGCGTACGGAGCGGGCGAGGGAGGCGGCGCCGGCGATCAGCACCATCCAGCCCGCCAGGGCCAGCGCGGCGGTCCGCGCGCCGGCCGAGTCGAGCAGCAGACCGCCGAGCAGCGAGCCGATCGGCAGCGCCCCGTTGGACAGCGTGGTCATCGCCGCGAGCACCCGGCCGCGCAACCGGTCCGGGGTGATGCCCAGTTGGTAGCTGCCGAGTGCCACGTTCCACAGCGGTCCGACGAACCACATCGCGGCGTAGGCGGCGGCGAGCGTGAACGGGTCGCGGCTGAAGGCGATCACGGCCATCAGCACCGCCCACGCCCAGTTCGCGCCGATCACCAGGGCGCCCAGTGGGACCCGGCGGGCGAACCACGGCGCCGCCAGCGAGCCGAGGACACCCCCGCCCCCCGCGACACCGACCATCAGGCCCACCCCCGCCGAGGACGCGCCGACGTCGGTGGCCAGCACGATGGTGACCAGAAACAGCGCCCGGAACATCAGGTTGCTCCCCGCCACCAGCAGGGTGGTGGTGCGCAGGAAGGGCTGTCGCCACAGCCACCCCAGGCCCTCGCGGACCTGCTCGCCCATGCTGCCGGCGCGGGCCGACCGCTCGGCCTCGAACTCCTTGCGGATGAACAGCAGTCCGGTCAGCGAGACCAGATAGCTCAGCGCGTCGGCCAGGAACGGGACGGCCCGGCCGAGACCGAACAGCACACCGCCGAGCGGCGTCCCGAGCATCACGGCGGCCCGCCCCCGCGCCTCATTGCGGGACAGGGCCAGCGAGAGCTGGCCCTTGGGTACCACGTTCGGGACGGCCGCGTGCGCGGCGAGCCCGTGGAACACCGTCAGCGCGCCTTCGACGAAGCCCACAGCCAGCACCAGCGGCAGGCTCAGGACGTCGAGGGCGGCGGCGACCGCGATGGCCGCCGCGCCGAGCGCGCGCAGCGCGTCGCACCAGATCATCAGCCGCCGGCGCGGCCAGCGGTCCACCAGGGCGCCGGCCGGCAACGGGAGGAGCAGCGCGGGCAGCAGCGCCACGAATCCGGCCAGGCCGGCGGCGAACGGCGAGCCGGTGATGGCCAGGACCAGCAGCGGATAGGCGATCGTGGTGGCCGTCGACCCGAGCAGGGAGACCGCCGAGCCGCCCCACAGCAGCAGGAAGTCGCGGTTGCGGTGCAGCGGCACCACCGGGCCGGCGGTGGCCGTGTCCGGAGGGTCTGGCGGGTCCGGCGGCCATGGCTCCGCCGGCGCCCTCGTGTCGGGGCTTGTCATCTGTCACACTCCAAGTCCGGCCCGGGCCGGACGCCAGGGCCTGTCCGGCGGATCGCGTCCGGGACGCGGGGTCCGGCACGCCCTCCTCCGTCTTGCAGCTGGACGCACCGGACCCACTCACCCGGGCTGCAAGGCACCGCTGTTCTCCTTCGACCTGGTCCGCCGGGCAGGCGCTAGCCGCGCGCCGCCCCCTCCATCTGCCGGCGCAGACTGAGCGGTCGCATGTCGGTCCAGACGGTGCCGATGTGGGCCAGGCACTCGCTCCGGCTGCCCTCGGTGCCCTCGGCGTGCCAGCCGAGCGGCAGCTCGCGGTCGGCGAGCCAGACGGAGTACTGCTCCTCGTCGTTGCGGACGACGCGGTAGGTGCGCTCGTCGGTGTCTTCCTCGGCCACGGCGGGCCCTCCCTCGGATGAACTGCCGCGTCACGAACCTCACGTGACCGGTGGCGGCGCCGCAGAGCCTGCCGCAACAGCCGCCTTCGACCCCAGAGAAGGAGGCGCAGTCACCGTGGCGCCGACGCTGCCGATGTGACTGCCGGTTGTTCTCTCGGAGCGGCGACGGCCTGGCAGCGACGCTGAGGTGCATGACTGCGAACTCCTCCATCCGGACCGCGCCGCCCGAGCGCGCCCAGGAGCGCGACGCGAGCTCCGCGCTGCCCCTGACGCTGTCCGCCGAGTCCCCCGGTACGCCCCTGTCCGCATACCTGTCGGCCGCCCGACCGCTCGTCCGCGGCCGGCTGCTCGAACACGGCGCGGTGCTGCTGCGCGGCTTCGACGTCGGCGGCGTGGACGGCTTCGAGGCCGCGGTCCGGGCGGTGTCCGGCACACCGCTGCCCTACGCGGAGCGGTCCTCGCCGCGGAGCACCATCAAGGGGCAGGTGTACACCTCGACCGACTATCCGCCGGACGAGGAGATCTTCCTCCACAACGAGAACTCCTACCAGGCGGACTGGCCGCTGAACCTCTTCTTCCACTGCGTGCAGCCGCCGGACACCCTGGGCGCGACCCCGCTCGCCGACACCCGCCGGGTGTACCGGGCGATCGACCCGTCCGTCCGGGAGGAGTTCGCCGCCCGGGACTGGATGGTGGTGCGCAACTTCTCCGACGGCTTCGGCGTGCCGTGGCAGCAGGCCTTCAACACGGCCGACCGCGGCGAGGTCGAGGCGTACTGCGCCCGCAACGGCGTGGAGACCGAGTGGACGGCGAACGGCCTGCGGACCCGTGCGCGCCGCCGGGCGGTGCACCGGCACCCGGTGACCGGCGAGACGGTCTGGTTCAACCACCTCACCTTCTTCCACGTGACCACGCTGGCCGAGGAGGTGTGCGGCGCGCTGCGGGAGATGTACGACGACGCGCAGCTGCCGACCAACACCTACTACGGCGACGGGCGGCCGATCCCGGACGAGGTCGTCGCACACCTGCGGTCCTGCTACCGCGCCGAGCAGCGCCGCTTCGACTGGCAGCGGGACGACGTGCTCCTCGTGGACAACATGCTGGCGGCGCACGCCCGCGAACCGTTCACCGGACCGCGCCGGATCGCCGTGGCGATGGCCGAGCCCTGCTCGGCGGCCGTGCGGTCCGCCACGTACCCGGAGGTGACCGATGTCCGCCGATGACAGCGGCCTGCCGCTCTCGTACGCCCAGGAACAGCTCTGGTTCCTCGACCAGCTCCGCTCCGGTGCCTCCACCGAGTACCTGATGTGCGAGGCGTTCCGCGTCCGCGGCCCGCTCGACACGCGGGTGCTGGAGGCGGCGTTCACCGAGATCTCGGCACGGCACGAGGTGCTGCGCACCCGCTACGGCACCGTGCAAGGCGCCGGTGCGCAGTTCGTGGCCGAGCCCGGCCCCGTGCGGCTCGTCCGGGTGGACCTGACGGGCACGGCGCCGGCGGACCGCGAGGCGCGCGTGCGCGAACTGCACGCGGCCGAGCTGCGTACGCCGATCGACCTGCGCACCGAGGCCCCCTGGCGGCTGACCCTGGTCCGGTTCGCCGAGGAGGACGCCGCCCTGCTGGTGACGGTCCACCACATCGCCTTCGACGGATGGTCCTGGGGCGTCCTCGCCCGGGAACTGCACCAGCTGTGCACCGCGTTCGCGGCCGGCCGGCCCTCGCCGCTCGACCCGGTACCGGTGCAGTACGCGGACTTCGCGCAGTGGCAGCGCGACACCTGGGCGGCCGCACCCGCGCGGGCCGAGCAGCGGCGCGGCTACTGGCGGGAGCGGCTGGCGGGCCTGGAACCGCTGGAGCTGCCCGCCGACCGCCGGCGTCCGGCGCACTGGGACGCGGCCGGGGACAGCGTCGCGTTCACGGTGCCCAGGGAGCTGGCCGGGCGGCTGGCGGTGCTCGGCCTGGACGCGGGCGCGACCCCGTTCATGGTGCACCTGGCCGCGTTCCAGCTGCTGCTCGCGCGCTGGTCCGGCCGCACCGACGTGGCGGTCGGCGTGTCCGTCTCGGATCGCGACGAGGTCGAACTGGAGCCGCTGGTCGGCCTGTTCCTCAACACCGTGGTGCTGCGCTCCGACCTGTCCGGCCACGGCTCGTTCCTCGACCTGCTGGCGCGGGTCCGGGAGACCACCCTGGACGCCTACGAGCACCAGGACGTGCCGTTCGGCTGGGTGGTGGCCGACCTCGCGCCCGAGCGGGACCCTTCCCGCAACCCGGTGTTCCAGGTCGGCTTCGCGCTGCACAACGCCGAGCGCCGCCCGCTGCGGCTGCCCGGACTCGACGTCGCCAAGGTCGAGCCGGCCACCGATCACTCCGCCTTCGACCTGTCGCTGCACCTGTCCGAACTCCAGGACGGCTCGATCGCGGCCCGGCTCATCTTCCCCACCGCGCTGTTCGACCGCGCGCGGATCGAGCGGATGGCGGCGAGCCTGCTGCGGCTGCTCACCGGCATCGCCGAGCACCCGGACGCCCCCGCAGACGCGTTGGAGACCGTCCCCGCCGAGCAACTGGCGGCCTTCGAGCGCTGGAACCGCACCGAGACCGAGCGGCCGCGGCAGTCGCTCGCCGAACTGTTCTTCGCCCAGGCCCTGGCCACCCCGGACGCGGTGGCCGTGGTGTCCGGCGAGCGGGAGACCCGCTACGCCGACCTCGCCGACCGGGTACGGCGGCTGGCCGGGCTGCTGCGCTCGCGCGGCGTCGGCCCGGAGAGCGCGGTGGGCGTCGCGCTGCACCGCGGCACCGACCTGGTCGCCACCGTTCTCGCCGTGCTCACCGCGGGCGGCGTGTACGTGCCGCTGGCCGCGGAACACCCGGCGGAGCGGCTGGCCCACCTGATCGGCGACGCCGAAGTGACCCTGCTGGTCACCGAGGAGGTGCTGTCCGGGCGGCTGCCGGCCCACCCGAACACCCTCGTCCTCGACGCCGTCCGGCCGCCGGAGTTCGAGCAGGCTCCGCCCCTCGAACCGGAGGGCGCGGCCGGCATGCGGGCCGCGTACGTGATGTACACCTCCGGTTCGACCGGCCGGCCCAAAGGTGTCGTCGTACCCGAAGCCGCGATCCGCAACCGCGTGCTCTGGTCGGTGGAGCGCTACGGCCTGGGCCCCGGCGACCGGGTGCTGCAGAAGACCACCATAGGTTTCGACGCCGCGCTGTGGGAGTTCCTCTCCCCGCTGGTGTGCGGGGCCGCGGTGGTGACGGGCCCCCAGGACGCCCACCGCGACCCGGCGGTGATGGTCCGTGCCGTGGCCGACCACCGGGTCACCGTGCTGCAGGGCGTGCCCTCGATGCTGCGCCTGCTGCTGGAGGAGCCGGCCCTGGCCGACTGCGCCTCACTGCGCCTGCTGTGCTCGGCGGGCGAGCCGCTGCCCGCCGACCTGGCCGACCGGCTGCGCCGCACCCTCGACGCCGAGGTCGTCAACACCTACGGCCCCACCGAGTGCGCCGTGGACGCCACCGCCTGGCACTTCGACCCGGACGAGCCCGGCGACCTGGTGCCCATCGGCCTGCCGCTGCCCAATGTGCGCACCTACGTGGTGGACCCCGAAGGCCGTCAGGTGCCCGTCGGGGTGACCGGCGAGCTGCACGTCGGCGGCCTCGGACTCGCCCGCGGCTACGCAGGCCGGGGCGACCTCACCGCGGACCGGTTCGTCCCCGACCCGGACGCGGCCGTGCCCGGCGCGCGCCGGTACCGCACCGGCGATCTGGTGCGGCGCCGCGCGGACGGCGCGCTGGAGTACGTCGGACGCGTCGACGACCAGGTCAAGATCGGCGGAGTGCGGATCGAGCCCGGCGAGATCGAGGTCCTGCTGTCGGCCCATCCGTCGGTGGCCGCCGCCGTGGTGGCCGTGCAGCGGTCCGACGCGGGCGACGCGCGGCTGACCGCGTACGCGGTGCCCGCCGCGGGGGAGCGGATCGATCCGGAGGCGCTGCGAGTCCACCTGGCCGCCACGCTGCCGGAGGCGATGCTGCCGTCCGCCGTCGTCGAACTCGACGAGCTTCCCCTCACGCCGAACGGGAAGGTCGACCGCCGCCGGCTGTCGGCCGTCGCCGAACCCGGCCGGCCCGCCGCCGAGGACCGGCAGGCCCCGCGCACCCCGGCGGAGGAGGCCGTCGCCGCGCTGATGGCCGAGATCCTGGGCGTCGAACGGGTCGGCGCCCAGGACGACTTCTTCCTGCTGGGCGGCCACTCCCTGCTCGCGATCAGGCTCGTGCTGCGGCTGCGGCGCGCCTTCGGTACCGAACTGACCGTCGGCGAGCTGTTCCAGGCGAGGACGGTCGCCGCGCTGGCCGCCCGGCTCACCGAGGCCGGCGCTGGCCCCGGTGAGCCGGCCCCGGACACGGATCCGGACGCCGTCCGGCCCGCGGGCCGGGACCGCCCGCTGCCGCTCTCGTTCGGCCAGCAGCGGATGTGGTTCCTCGACCAGCTGGAGCCCGGGACCCATGAGTACGTCGTTCCGCTGGCGCTGCGGCTGACCGGACCGCTCGACACCGTCGCGCTGCGCCACGCGCTGGACGCGCTGTCCGGACGGCACGAGATCCTGCGGACCAGGTACCGCTCCGAGGGCGGCGAGCCCGTCCAGGTCGTCGACCCGGCCGGGCCGGTGGACTTCACCCTGACCGACCTGACGGGCGCGCCCGACGCCGAGCCGCGGGCCCGGGCCCTGGTGGACGAGCTGGCCCGCCGGCCGTTCGACCTCGAACACGGACACCCGCTGCGGGCGACCCTGATCCGCACCGCTCCCGAGGACCACCTCCTCGTGCTGACCCTGCACCACATCGCTTTCGACGCCTGGTCGACCAACGTCTACCTGCGCGACCTCGACCTCTCCTACCGGGCCTTCACGGCGGGCGATCCGTCACCGCTGACCCCGCAGCCGGTGCGCTACGCGGACTTCGCGGTGTGGCAGCGCGAGCAGCAGCGGGCCGGCCGGCTGGACCACCAGCTCGCCTACTGGCGGGACCGCCTGGAAGGACTCACGCCCGTCGAACTGCCCACCGACCGGGTCCGCTCGGCGGTCCGCGACGCCCGCGGCGACAACGTCGTCGTCGAGGTCGTGCCGGAGGTGGCCCGGGCCGTCACCGAACTGGCCGGCCGGCACGGCGCGACCCCGTTCATGGTGATGCTCGCCGCGTTCCAGGTGCTGCTGCGGCGCTGGACCGGCCGCGACGACCTCGCGGTGGGGACCCCGGTCGCCGGCCGGACCCGCCAGGAGACGGAGGACCTGGTCGGGTTCTTCACCAACAACCTGGTGATCCGCAGCGACCTCGGCGGCGACCCGGCCTTCGGCGAGCTGCTGGAGCAGGTCCGCCGCACGGTGCTCGACGCCTTCGCCCACCAGGACGTGCCGTTCGAGCACCTGGTCGACGCGCTGCAACCGGAGCGGGACCTCTCCCGCAACCCGCTGTTCCAGATCATGTTCGAGCACCAGCACCTGGCAGGCGTCCCCGACCGGCTCGGCGCGGTCGCCGTGGAACCGGTCCGGGCCGGACTGGAGACCGCCAAGTTCGACCTCACCGTGACCGTCAAGGAGCGCGGCGGACGCATGTACTGCTGGTTCGAGTACGCGACCGCGCTCTTCGACCGGGAGACCGTCGAACGGATGGCGGGCCACTACCTGACCCTGATCGGCAGCGTGACGGCCACCCCCGGCGCGCGGATCGGCGACCTCCGCATGCTCACCGAGGACGAGCGGCAGCGCGCCCTCACCACCTGGGCCGACCCGGAGTCCGCACGGGTCGCCGTGCTCGACCCGGCCGACGAACACGGGCTGTGCGTACCGGAGCTGTTCGCCCGGCAGGTCCGGCGGGCCCCGGACGCCATCGCCGTGGTCTTCGGTGACCGGCAGGTCAGCTACGCCGAACTCGACGCGCTCTCCGACCGGTTCGCCGCCCGCCTGCGCTCCCTCGGGGTCACCGCGGAGACGGTCGTCGGCTCCTGCCTGGAGCGCGGCGTCGAGGCGGTGGTGGTCCTGCTCGCCGTACTGAAGGCCGGCGGCGTCTACGTGCCGTTCGACCCCGGGCACCCCGCCGAGCGGCTGGAGCTCATGCTCGCCGATGCCGGCCCGGAACTCGTCGTCACCACCCGCGCGTTCGCCGACCGCCTGACCGGAGCCCACCGGGTGGTCCTGGCCGACGCCGACGCCCGGGACGAACCCGTCCCGGCCCCCGCGGGCCCGGCGCCCCTCCCGGCCGGGCCGCGCAACCTCGCCTACGTCATCTACACCTCCGGCTCGACAGGCCGCCCCAAGGGCGTGATGATCGAGCACCGTGCGTACGCCCACCACTGCCGGGTGATCGCCGACGCGTACGGCATCGTCCCCGGCGAACGGGTGGCGCTGCTGTCCGCCCTCACCTTCGACGTGGCGATGGACCAGACCGCGGCCACCCTGGTGGCCGGCGCCACCGTCGTCGTCGCCGACCCGGTGTTCTGGACCCCGGACGAACTGCCCGCCCGGCTCGCCGAGCACGGCGTCACCGTCCTGGAGATCACCCCGTCCTATTACCGGGCCGTCCTGGAGTCGCCCGACCTGCACCTGCTGGACTCGCTGAAGCTGATGAACGTCGGCAGCGACGTGGTCACCGGGCTGGACGCGCGGCGCTGGTCCGAAACCGGCCTGCCCGCCCGCTTCCTGTGCAACTACGGGCCCACCGAGGCCACCGTCACCTGCCTGCTGCATCCCGTCCCCGAGGCGCCGGCGGAGGGCGACGCCGCCGGCGCCCTGCCGCTCGGCCGGCCCGTGCCCGGCACCCGGGCCTACATCCTGGACGCTGACCTGCGGCCCGTCCCCGTCGGCGTCCCCGGCGAGCTGTACCTCGGCGGCGTCCGGCTGGCCCGCGGCTACCACCGGCGGCCGGACCTCACCGCGGAGCGGTTCGTGCCCGACCCCTTCGCCACCGAGCCCGGCGGGCGGCTCTACCGCACCGGCGACCTGACCCGCCACCGCCCCGACGGCACCATCGAGTTCCTCGGCCGGATCGACCACCAGGTCAAGGTCCGCGGCCTGCGCATCGAACTCGGCGAGATCGAGGCGGCACTCGCCCGGCACCCCGCCCTCCAGGAGGCGGTGGTCACCGCCCCGCAGACGGCTCCCGGTGAACGCCGGCTGGCCGCCTACCTGGTGGCGCGTCCCGGCAGCCCGATGCCCGACGTGGCCGCGCTGCGCGCGCACCTGGGCGCGCTCCTGCCCGAGTACATGATCCCCTCCGTGTGGGTGCCGCTCGACGCGTTCCCCCTGACGGCCAGCAAGAAGATCGACCGCAAGGCCCTGCCGGACGCCTCGGCCGCCCTGACCGGCGGCGCCCGCGAGCACCTCGCCCCGCGCGACCCCGCCGAGGAGGCCGTCGCCGCGATCTGGTCCGAGGTCCTCGGCCAGGAGCGGATCGGCGCCCACGACGACTTCTTCGCCCTGGGCGGGCACTCGCTGCTCGCCACCCGGGTGCTGGCCCGGCTCCGCGAGACGTTCGCCGTCGAGCTGCCCCTGCGCCTGCTGTTCGAGGCCACCACCGTGGCCCGGCTCTCCCAGGCGGTGTCCGAGGCCGTGGAGGCCGACGTCGCCGCGCTCTCCGACCAAGAAGTGGCGGGTCTGCTCGCCGAGGAAGGCCTGCGATGACCGACACCAGGGACCGCGCGCACCTGAGGCAGGAACTGCTCCGCCTGCGCCTCGCCGGACGGGCCGCCCCGGCCCCGGCGGACGGCATCGCACGCGCGCCGCGCGGCGGCCCGCTCCCGCTGTCCTTCGCCCAGCGCCGCCTGTGGATCCTCGACCGGCTCCAGCCCGGCGGCACCGAGTACCTGATGACCATGGCGCTCAGGCTGCGCGGCCCTCTCGACCGGGCCGCGCTGCGTACCGCGCTGGACGGGATCCTCCACCGGCACGAGGTGCTGCGGACCCGCTATCCGGTGGCCGACGGCGAGCCCGTGCAGATCGTCGACGAGCCGGGGAGCGTCCCCCTCGTCGAGGAGGACCTCGGCGCACTCGACCGGGCGGCCGCGGACGCCCGGATCGCCGCCCTGGCCACCGGCGCGCGCCGGCCGGTCGACCTCGCCGAGGGCCCGGTGTTCTCCGCCGTGCTGGCCCGGACGGCAGCGCAGGAGCACGTCCTCCTGCTCACCGTCCACCACATCGCCTGCGACGGGCGGTCCGAGGACGTCCTCGTCCGCGAACTCGCGGAACGCTACGCGGACGCGGTCGCCGGGCGCCCCACCCGCTCGCCCGAACCGCAGGTGCAGTACGCCGACTTCGCCCTCTGGCAGCGCGAACGGCTCTCCGGTGCGGCGCTGCGCCGCCCGCTGGACCACTGGCGTGAGCGGCTGGCCGGGCTGCCGCCCCTGGAACTGCCCACCGACCGTCCCCGTCCCGCCGTACGCGACTCGGCGGGCGGGCTGGCGCCGCTCGCCGTGCCGGCCGGAACCGCCCGGCGGCTGACGGCGCTCGCGCGGGAGCACGGCGCCACCCCGTTCATGGCCCTGCTGGCCGCGCACGCCGTCCTGCTGGGCCGCTGGAGCGGCCGGCGCGACGTCGCCGTCGGCTTCCCGGTGGCCGGGCGCGACCGCGCGCAGCTCGAGGACGTGGTCGGCCTCTTCCTCAACACGCTGGTGCTGCGGGTCGACCTGGCCGGGGCGCCGTCCCTGCTGCTCAGGTACGCCGGGAGGTGCCAGCCGGCGTCGTCGAGC
>NZ_JBEYFC010000179.1:0-15950 GCF_040634175.1 Streptomyces sp. NPDC007162 | reverse complement strand
GCTGCCGCTCACGCCGAGCGGTGCGGTGCCGTCGGTGACGGTCGTGGCGGGGACGTCGGTGGCGGTCCTCGGGTACCACAGGGGAGTATCCGGGGACCCCGGTATCAGCTCTTCGGGGTTGCCGTGGGCGTGGATTCGGGCGTGACCTCGGGCGTGGCTTTCAGTGCCGCCTGGCAGGACGGCCAGTCGTGGAAGTCGTGCCGTACGCTCCACAGCCGGTGGGCCGCCCTGATGTTCCAGTCCGGATCGAACGCCCGCAGCGGTGTGCCGCCGAGGTCCCGCAGGCGGGGGTCGGAGATCTGGAACACGCCCCAGTTGCGGGAGCCGTTGGTGTTCGGCAGCACGTACAGCGGGTCGAGGAACGACGCGCAGCGGGCGATGGCCACGGCGGTGCCGGGATCCTCGACGAACACCTCACGGATCCGCCGCGCCACCCTGGCCGCCGACCAGGTCGTCATCGAGACCTGCTGGGCGTACAGGGCCTTCTTGGTCGCGTCGTCGGCCACGCTGGTGGCCGGCAGACCCGCCAGCACCTGGAACGCGGTCAGCCGCCGCAGGGTCTCGGGGCCGAAGTCGCCGTCGACGGCGAGCTTGCCCTTGGCCCGCGCCAGCAGGGTCTGGACCTCCCGTACGCACTCGTCGTGCTGGCCCATGCTGACCGTCCTGCAGGCCGGGGAGTACAGCAGCCCCTCGCCGGTCGCGGGGGCGGCACCGTCGGAGTCCAGGCCGGGCAGCCACACGAGACCGGCCACCAGCGCCACCGTCGCCGCGGCGGCGAGGATCGCGGAACGCGAGGACGGCTTCTCGGGCATCCGGAGCCGGCGCGGTCTGCCCGCTCCGCCGCGGGTGGTCCGCGCCGGGGTGACGTCGTCCGCCGCGACACCCTCCGGCACGGCCACGGCGGACTCCCCCACCACCGAGACCGACCGCGCCCCGGGCACGGGGGCCGCCGACGGGTCGTTGTCCGAGGCGGGGGCGGGGGCGGGGGCCGGGAGGGGGACGGGGACGGGGACGGAATGCGGGTCCGGGTCCGCACCCGACTTCAGGCCCGGCTTCGAATCCGGGTCCGACTTCAGGCCAGGCTTCAGGTCCGCGTCCGACATCAGGCCCGGGTCCGCACCCGGATGCGGTTTCCGGTCCGCACCCGACTCCGGACCCACGCCCGACTCCGGGTCCACGCCCGACTTGCGGCCCACGCCCGACGCCGGATCCGCGCCCGGCTCCCCGCCCGCGCCCGAACCCCGGCCCACGCCCGACTTGCGGCCCACGCCCGATGCCGGATCCGCGCCCGGCTCCCCGCCCGCGCCCGAACCCCGGCCCACGCCCGACTTGCGGCCCACGCCCGATGCCGGATCCACGCCCGGCTCCCCGCCCACGCCCGAACCCCGGCCCACGCCCGACTTGCGGCCCACGCCCGATGCCGGATCCGCGCCCGACCCCCGGCCCACGCCCGACTCCGGATCCGCACCCGGCTCTCGGTCTGCCTTCCGTTGCGGTTTCGGTTTCGGCTGCTGGGCGTCCCTGTCGGTGGCGGTCGCGGCCGCCGCGTCCCGGTAGGCGTCCGCCAGCGCCCACAGCCGGTGGAGTTCGCGGAGCTCCTCCGCGCTGGCGCCGCACACCTTGGCGAAGGCGTGCACCACCCGGTAGTCCGTCGGGACGCTGAGGCCGGAGCAGTACCGGTGCAGACTGGAACCGCTGGCCCCGGCCTCCCTGCCGAGCCGGTCGTACCCCCGGCCGCTGCGGTCCTTCAGCATCCGGAGGCGGGCGGCGAACTTCTCGCCATGCGGAGAGGCAACCACGCAACCACCCTTGCTCAAGCCCCTGTTGACGCGTAGAAGCTACACGGCAGGAAAGGAACGTGTGTGCCATTTCGACAAGGGAAACGGACAACCGAACGGCCTCGCTCCCGCCGACGGCGAGCGGCACGGTGTCCCGGTATCACCCGCCGTGGGTGAGGCGGCCGGTGTGGCGGCGGTGGACGCTTGGCGTCGGCGGGGCGCCCATGTCCCGCCCGAGCTGCCCCAGCGCGCCGGCCCGAGCAGGGAGACACGGTGAATCGGTACCCGCCCATCGCCGAGCACGGCCTGGTCGGCGATCTCCAGACCGCCGCCCTGGTGTCGTCCGACGGAACCGTCGACTGGTGGTGCACCCCCCGCTTCGACTCGCCCAGCGTCTTCGCCTCCCTCCTGGACACCGAACGCGGCGGCCACTGCCGGCTGGCCGCGGAGTTCCCGGACGGCGACGGCACGACCGCCCGGCAGCTGTACCTCTCGGACACGGCCGTCCTGATCACCCGTTTCATGGCCCCCGGCGGGGTCGGTGAGGTCGCCGACTTCATGGTGCCGGACGAGTCCGCCACCCCGACGGGCGTCCACCAGCTGGTACGGGTCGTACGCGTCGTACGGGGCACCCTCCCCTTCGCCCTCAGCTGCCAGCCCCGTTTCGACTACGGCCGCGCCACGCACACGCTCGCGCAGGCCGACGGGCACACGGCGGTCTTCCACAGCGCGGGGACGGACCTGCACCTCCAGTCGACCACCGGCGTCGTCTTCCACCCGGACGGCAACGACGTCAGCGCCCGCTTCACCCTCTCCGCCGGCCAGGCGGCCGCCGTCGTCCTCACCAGCGCGCCCGCCGGGACCGCCGCTCCGCCGCGCCCGTCCCTGGAAGGGATCGCCGGCGCGCTGGACGCCTGCCGCGGCTTCTGGCTGTCGTGGCTGCGCTCCTGCACCTACAGGGGTCGCTGGCAGGACGTCGTGAACCGCTCGGCTATCACCCTGAAACTGCTCACCTACGCTCCCACCGGGGCGCCCGTCGCCGCGACCACCATGGGGCTGCCCGAGCAGGTCGGCGGTGAGCGGAACTGGGACTACCGCTACACCTGGATACGGGACGCGGCCCTGTCCGTCAGGGCACTGATCGACCTCGGCTTCCACGAGGAGGCACACGCCTTCCGCCGCTGGCTGCGCGACCGCATCGAGGCCAAGGACGCCACCTCGGCGGATCCGCTGCAGATCATGTACCGGGTCGACGGAGATCCCCGCCTGACCGAGGAGACCCTCGACCACCTGGAGGGCTACCGGGGATCCCGTCCGGTGCGGGCGGGCAACGCGGCGGCCGGCCAGCTCCAGCTCGACATCTACGGCGAGGTGTCGGACGCCCTGGTCGTGGGCGGCGACATCGGCGCGCTGCGCGGCTGGAGCGCACTGAGCGGCGTGCTGGACTGGCTCGCCGACCACTGGGACCAGCCCGACGAGGGCATCTGGGAGACCCGCGGCGGCCGCCACGACTTCACCTACAGCAGGCTGATGACCTGGGTGGCGTTCGACCGCGGCGTCCGCACGGCCACCGGCTTCTCCCGTCCCGCCGACCTCGCCCGCTGGACCGGCGCCCGGGACGCGGTCTTCCGCCAGATCGTCGAGCGCGGCTGGCACGACAAGCGGCAGGCCTTCGTGCAGCAGTACGACAGTGACGTGCTGGACGCCTCCCTGCTGCTCATGCCGAAGGTGGGCTTCCTCTCGCCGCACGACCCGGACTGGCTGAGCACCCTGGACGCCATGGACGAGGAGCTGGTCAGCGACAGTCTCGTCTACCGCTACGACCCGCAGGCCTCCCCCGACGGCCTGCGCGGCTCGGAGGGCACCTTCAACCTGTGCAGCTTCTTCTACGTCGAGGCACTCGCCCGCAGCGGCCGGGTGGAGCAGGCCCGCCACGCCTTCGACAAGATGCTCACCTACGCCAACCACGTCGGTCTGTTCGCCGAGGAGATCGGGCCCTCGGGGGAGCAACTGGGCAACTTCCCGCAGGCGTTCACCCATCTCTCCCTGATCACCGCGGCCATGGCGCTCGACGAGGAACTGCAGAAGACGGGGACCGGGACGCGCCACCACGACCGCCGGAGTCCGACGGCGGTCTACGGCCTCACAGCGCCCGAGGAGGACCCCGGTGGGAACGTCCCGCGCGGCTGAGACCGTCGGCACAGGGCAGCCGGCGGGTCCGGGGCGCGTGCTGGCCGCGCTAGCCCTGGCCCAGTTCATCTGCAGCTTCGCCGGCTCCAACATGAACGTGATGATCAACGACATCAGCAGGGACCTGGGCACCACCGTCCAGGGCGTCCAGGTGGCGATCACGATCTTCCTGCTGGTGATGGCGGCCCTGATGATCCCCGGCGGCAAGCTCACCGACCGGTACGGCCGCAGACGCTGCTTCCTGGCCGGACTGCTCGTCTACGCGGTCGGTGCCCTGCTGAGCGCGGCCGCTCCCGGACTCGGGGTCCTGATCCTCGGCAACTCGATCCTCGAAGGCGTCGGCACCGCGCTGCTCATCCCTCCCGTGTACATCCTCACCACCCTCCTGTATCCCGACGTCACCTCCCGGGCCCGGGCGTTCGGGGTGGTCATGGCGCTGGGCGGGATCGGCGCGGCCGCGGGGCCGCTGATCGGCGGGCTCATCACCACCTTCGTCAGCTGGCGCGCCGCGTTCGTCTTCCAGGCGCTGGTGATCGTGGTGATCGTCCTGCTCGGCCGCCGTATCGAGGATCCGCTGCCGCCGGATCCCGGCCGTTCCTTCGACACCAAGGGGGCGGTCCTCTCCGCCGTCGGCCTGGTCCTCGTGGTCATGGGCATCCTGGCAGCGGACAACAACGTCTGGCTCATGGTCGCCCTGCTGGTGTCCGGCGCCCTGGTGCTCTGGTGGTTCCTGCGTTCCGCCCGCGCCGCCGAAGCGTCCGGCGGAGAGCCCCTGCTGTCCCCGCGCCTGTTCAGGAACCGCACCTCGAACCTCGGACTCGTCACCCAGAACCTCCAGTGGCTGCTGCTCATGGGCACGTCGTTCACGGTGGCGGCCTATCTGCAGGTGGTCCGCGGTTACGACGCCATCCAGACCGGTGTCGTCTTCACGGCGGCCACCCTCGGTCTGCTGGCCACGTCCCTGTCGGCCGAACGCCTGGCCCGCCGCCACCCCCAGCGAACGCTCGTGATGGCGGGCTTCGCCGTGTGCGTCGCCGGGGTGATCGTCCTGATCGTGCTGGCCGGCAGCTCCGCCACCGCCTGGGCGTTCGTCCCCGGCCTGCTCTTCATCGGACTCGGCCTGGGCGTCATGCTGACCCCGTCGGTCAACGTCGTGCAGTCGAGCTTCCCCGAGGCGCAGCAGGGAGAGATCTCGGGGCTGTCCCGGAGCGTGTCGAACCTCGGCTCCTCGTTCGGCACGGCCATCGCCGGCACCATCCTCGTGGCCGGCCTCGACAGGGGCGCCTACGCCGCCGCGATGACCGCCCTGGCCGTCGCGGGCCTGGGCGGCCTCGCCGCGGCGGCCCGCCTGCCCCGGCAAACAGACACCGACACCGACACCGGCTGACGCTCGCCGAGATCCACCACAGTGTCGCCCAGGCGGCCACCGTCCGCACCGACGGCCGGCAGAGCACCGGCGCCCTCCAGATCGGCCGGGCCGGGGTCGGGGACGGCTGGGGCTGCTCCCTGATTCCTGGTCCCCGACCCGACGACGGCCCGCCGGAACACGGTTCCGGCGGGCCGTCATGCGTCGACCGGGTCAGTGAATGGCGATCACCGGGTGACTCGCCGGGTCGATCCAGCGGATGATCTCGGTCATCACCGGGGCGGGCAGGGCGACGCATCCCGCCGTGGGGCCGGCCTTCGGACCGAGGTCGTGGAGGAAGATCCCGGCACCGCGGCCGGCGACTGCGGGGTTGGTGTTGAAGTCGATGACGAGGGCGTTGTTGTACTGGGTGGGGTAGTTGACGAGGTGTTCGCTGCCGTGGTCGTCGAGGGCCGCGTTGGTGGAGTTGGCGAGGAAGACCAGGGCGTTGCCGGAACCGCCGTAGGTGATGGTCTGGTTCGCCGCGAGGACGTTGTCCTTCTGCCCCGAGCCGAAGGCGGGCAGGGTGAAGGTCGCGCCGTCGACGGTGACCGGGGCGCTGCTGCTCCAGCCCGCGCCCGCGAGGTCGGTGGCGGACATGCTGTGGCCGCTGCCGTCGGCGTTGCCCTCGGTCGTGGTGGCGTCGGGGCTGATCGCGGTGTTGTTCAGGCAGGCGGTGAAGCTCGCGCAGATGCTCGGGGCGTGGCCGGCGGCGAGGAAGGGGTAGGCGAACGCCCCGGAGAGGTCACCGGCCTTGTCGACCGCGTAGACGTACAGGGTGTGCGGTCCCGGCGAGGGCGGGGTGACGGTGATCGTGGCCGCGGAGGTGGTGGTCGTGGTCACCTCGTCGGCCGGCGGGTTGCTGGTCGCCGGGGAGACGTCGAGGCGGGCGACGAACTTCACCGCCGCCGTGCCCGCGCTCGACACGTCGAACTTGCCCGCCGTGCCGGCGGCCGCGCCGACCACCGAGTCGTTCTGGTCGGTGTTCGGGTAGAGGTTGTTCTCCGAGACCACCGTGGGGGTGTCCGGGGCGGTGGGTTCGGCGGTGAAGCGGCAGGTGGGCGACTGGGTGTAGGAGGTGGAGTCCATGCCGTCGGTCACCTTGACCTGCCAGTCGACGACCTGCCCGCTGGTCAGCGAGGAGATGAAACTGGCCGGGAGCGTGTACTTGGCCAGGGTTCCGCTCGCGAGGTTGTCCCCGCTGAGCCCGGTCTTCTTGGTGGTGGAGCCGCTGACCCAGTACTGGAAGGTCGCCTGGAGCTTGTCCCCGTTGGGGTCGCTCACCTTCGCCTGGAGCACCGGGGGTGTCGCGGCGATGGTCTTGCCCATGTAGGGACCGGCGCCCGAGGTGGCGCAGGCCGCGTCGTCCGCGCCCGAGACCGCTGCCATGGTGTTGGCGGTGGGGACGTTGGGGACGTTGTTGAAGAAGATCTGGAGCGTCGGGTTGTTGGAGAACCGCTTGAAGCCCAGGTCGTCGTGGGAGGACTCCATGGAGTCCTCGCTGAGCGTCGCGGTGAAGGTCGACCAGTGGCCCTTGGCCGCGCTGACCATCGGGGTGCGCACGTCGAAGCCGTTGGTCACCGAGCCGTTGGACGGGCAGTAGTCGTGGTTGTAGGCCGGGCCGAAGCTCTTCGACGTGGCGTACTTGTCGTAGCGCGGCCGGTTGCTCCAGTCCGTTCCGGAGCCGATGCCGTTGCACCAGTGCAGGTTGACCGTGGCGGTGGTGGAGCAGGACGCGGAGTAGACGTCGGTGGCGTCGACCTCGGCGCTGTCGATGTCGGCGCCCCAGATCGTCTTCGACAGCTTCCACTGGTAGATGGCGTGCTCGTCGCCGGTGTAGCAGTAGCCCTCGGGCCAGCCGTTGTATCCGACGCCCAGGTAGCCGTTGTCGGCCAGGCCGCCGGTCTGGTTGTAGAAGGAGTTGCCGGGGCAGCCCTGCTTGACCTCGTCGAACGCGGGCTTCTGGTAGTCGACGGGATGCCAGTTGACCGACGGGTCCACGTAGACCGGCCAGACCGTCGACGCGGAGCGCAGCATCCCGGCGTCGGGCGTCAGGGTCAGCGCGGAGTGCGAGACCGACGCCCGTACCGGCGCCACCCGGGCGGCGAGGCCTGCGTGCGCGATGTCCGACGCGTCCGCGGCGACCTTCGCCCGGGACGCGTGGGCCGCGGCGGGCAGCGCCTTGTTGGAGTCCCACTGCAGGGGGGTGGGGGCGTCGGACACCACCCGGCCCCGGCCGTCGGCGACCTGGAGTCCCCCGTCCGGACCGGGCTCCAGGCGTCCACCGTGGACGGCGGTGCGCAGACGCAGCGAGGCGAGTGCGGGGTTCTTGGCCGCCTTCGCCGAGTGGATGACCAGGACGTCGCTGAGACCGCCCGCGCTCGTCGGTGACATCACGAGGTCTACCGAGGGCAGCACCGAACGGTAGGTCGCCGTGGACCCGGAGACCACCGGTGCCGGCAGCGTCCCCGGCCAGGTGAGCGCGACCGAGACTCCCCCGGAGCGGGTGACGGCCAGCGGACCGCTTCCCCCGGGGGAGAACGAGACGCGGCCGTACGCGGTGGCCGCGGGAGTCCAGGCGCCGTCGGACCGCCGGTGGAGCGTCAGATCCACCCGGGTCCGACGGCAACCTGGTGCTGCGCACCGCACCCGGCAAGGCCACCCTCTACCTGGACGACGAGGAGATCGTCGAGAACACCGGCAGCCACGCCCTCAGCGGCACCCGCTACTACGCCCTTGGCGGCACCACCGTCGCCGAACGCAGCAGCAGCGGTGACATCCAGTACCTGATCCCCGACCGCCAGGGCACCGACACCCTCGCCGTCGACTACCAGTCCCAGGCCGTCACCCGGCGCCAGTACCTCCCCTTCGGCAAGGTCCGCGGCACCGCGCCCACGTCCTGGCCCGGCGACAAGGGGTACGTCGGCGGCATCGCGGACTCCGGCACCGGCCTGGAGGATCTCGGGGCCCGCGAGTACGACGCGCAGACAGGCCGCTTCGTCTCCCTCGACCCCCTCCTGGAGTCCTCCGACCCCTCGCAGATCACCGGGTACGACTACAGCGGCAACGACCCGGTCACCGGCAGCGACCCCACCGGGGCCAGCTGGTTCAGCTCCCTCAGCAACGCGGTCTCCGGCTTCGCCCAGACCGCCGGCCAGGTCATGCAGCGCACCAACTGGGCCCAGGCGGCCCTCGGGGTCGGCGAGCTGCTCCTGGGCGCGGCCGCCGACGCGGGCGGCACGGCCCTCATGGCCACGGTCATCGGCGCTCCGCTCGGCGCGGCACTCGACGTGGCGGGCACGGGGCTGGCCGTCGCCGGCGCCGCGACCGTCGTCGGGGCGGTGGCCGCACCGAACATCGCGTACGCGGTGCAGAACGGGGACGGCGGGGGCGGCGGGGACACGCCGCATGAGTCGTCGGACGGCAAGGACGCGGGCGCCGAGAAACTCCGCAAGGAACACCTGGGCTCGAAGAACCAGGAGTTGCTGACCGAGGAGAACTCCTACAAGTCGCTGGAGGGTGGCCCGGACAACACCACGGCCGAGGTCAATCCGGAGGCGAACGGAAAGAACGAGCAGAATGAGAAGAATCCGGACGTCAAACTTCTCGACCGCCAGGGGAACGTCGTCGGCTATCGCGAGGTCAAGACCATCGAGAACCCGAACAAGAACGCCTTCATGAGGCAGTTGTCGACGGCCACCCGACAGCTCAGGGCCAAGGGGACGAGAATCAATGAGATCTTCTTCCAGGTGCCCAAAACGTCGGATGCCTACAGATGGCTGAAGGCCTGGCAGGATCAACCTGAACGGAACCTCTCCAACTGGCGCGGGTACACGGTCCGCATCGTGGACGACACCGGCGAGGAACTCGGCACCTACGACCTGGGGGATCCCGGCCTCCACGACCTGGGCAGGGGCGGCGGAGGCGGCGGGGACGACTCCGGGTACGACGACGCGATGCACCAGGGGATGTTGAACAAGGAGAGGGCGATGGAGAGAGAAGGCTTCTGATCGTCCCGCCCGGCAGGAGGTGACACTTCCTGCCGGGCCGTTTCACGAGACAAGGAAAGAACCATGTCGGACTGCGCGAGCCTCATCTGCTGGGACTGTTCCCTGGTACTGGACCTGGGCTGGTTCCAGCAGTCCGCCGTGCAGCGGAGGATCTTCACGGACTCCGGGCCCGGCGAGTCCGATCCGCTCGCGACCGCGGCGGTCTGGAAGTTCCTGGGCGAACACGTGTACCACCGGGTGGAACTGGCCGGCGAGATGTCCCCGCCGTGGGACCGCATCGATCAGGATTTCACCACCATCGACAGCGACGTGGCGGACTCGCCCTCGCTCCTCCAGTACGTCGAGGACGACTGGGACGGCCGCCACCTGCTGGTGCGCCCCAGGCCGCTGTGCACGGCCGTGCGTGCCGCGCTCGCACCCTTCGAAGAGGCCAGGCAGTCCGGGCGATGGACCGCTCACCCGGCCGAGGAGGCGGCGGTGGAGGAACTACTGCCTCTCACCCGGTGGCCCCTGCCGGCGGGACGACGAGTGGACGACGCGGAGGTGCTGGCACGTGCGGCGACAGCAGGGAGGGCCAGAGCCGCTCTCGACCGTGTCGCCGCGTCCTTCCCCGATCACCAGGCCGGCCTCCCGGCGGCACTGCGGGCATTCTCCGGCGCACTCGCACCCGCGGGCGACATCGCAACGGATGCCCTCCTCAAGGGCAGGGGGGACTTCATGCCCGCGGCTCTTTTCGACGCGGAGCGTGCGCTGGGTCTGATCGGCACGTTCCTCGACGACATCGCGTATGACTACTCCCACCCCAGTCGGCGTGGCGACGATGCGACTCCGCACGGACGTTAGTGCAAGTGATCGATTCTGGTGGGTGGAGACCCGGCCGGGAAGGGGGGAACGAAGACATGACGGAACTCGTTGACGTGGTGTGTCACCAGTGCAAGATCAAGCTTGAGCTGCTCGATGCTCCGCTTCCCCGAGAGGCGTGGTGGAAATTCCTGGACGACCACGCCTACCACCCGGTGGAGTTGCTGTGGGAGCACTCCGAGACCTGGGACACGATCGACATCGACTACATCGCGGTGGACAGCGACATCCGGAGCGACCCCTCGTTCGCCGAGTACGCGGGCGACTGGCCGGGACGCCCGCTCGCCCTGCACCCCCGGCCGGTCGCCCGGGCGGTCGCCGAGATCGTGCGGCGCGCCTTTGACGCCATGGACGCCCACGAGTGGCAGGCCGCACCGGCCGACGGCGCGGCGGGCGAACGAATCATGCAGTACATGGACTTCGCACCCCCGCCCGGTGAACTGGTCGACGACGCCGTCGTACTCGCCCGGCTGGCCGCGGTGGAGGCGGCGCTGGAACAACTGCGCCGGGAGGCCACCGAACCGCTCGGCGACCACTTCGGCACATTTCTGAACGACGTCCTGCGTGCCCTGCCCACCTCGGCGGATCTCCCCCCGGACGAGCTGTGCGCCGAGAGCGGCCCCCTGGCCTCCCCACGACTGTGGGACGCAGAGCGGGCACTACGACTGATCCAGCACATCGTGGACTCCAGAATCAGAATCGCACTCCGCAAGCCGTCCCCGACGCCGGCTCCTGAGCGGGCCCCGTCGGTCCGCCTGGTGAGGTGACGGGGACGACTCCGGGGACGACGCCCTGAGGCAGGGGATGCCCCCGGTCAGGGCCGCCGGGTGGCCCGGTGCACGAAAGCGGGCGGCAGGTTCGTCCACACCGTCCTGGAGCGTTCCAGCCGGTCAAAGCGGCAGGCCAGTTCGGCGGTGAACTGACGGGCCGGCGGGGGTCCAGGCCGCGTGCAGGTAGGCGAAGGTGGTGAACCGGCCGCCGGGCATGAGGACTTCGGTCACGGCATCCAGGATGCGGTCACGCCGGTCCTGCGGCATGACCGTCCACGGCAGCCCGGAGACCACCGCGTCGACCGGTCCGCCCACCGCGGCGGCCAGGTCGGCGGCCGTGCCCTGGACCACGGTCAGCCGGGCGTCGCGCCGGGTGGCCGACAGCCGGGCGGCGAGCACCGGGTTGAGCTCGACGGCGACCAGCCGTGTCCCGGAGGCGAGCCGGGCGAGGATCGCGTCGGTGAACACCCCGGTCCCCGGGCCGAGTTCGGCGACGGTTTGGGCCTGCTCCAGGCCGATGCCCTCGGTCATCGCGTACGCGAGCCGTCGTGAACTGGGCGCCACGGCACCGGTCATGAGGGGCCGCCTGAGGAACTCGGTGGTGATCGACATGCCGGCCATGCTGGAAGCGCCCCGGGTGGCCGCACGTCGTATCCCCGGCCGGTGTCCGTACGACTGCGGGAGGACCCCGTGACGCCCGCCAGGACGATGCCGGGAAGCGGGCCGCGGCCGTAGCGTGAGGCGGTGCACCGGCTGATCGAGACCCTGCCCCGCCTGCGGCGCGGACATCCGTGGCTGGCGGACGTCCTGCTGGTGGTGCTGGTCGCCGTGCCCCCGGTGATCCACCCGCAGCCGGGCTGGCGGCCGGTCTGGACGCAGGCGCTCGTGTACGCCGCCCTGGTGCTGCCGCTGCTGTGGCGCCGCCGCCGGCCGGTGCTCGTCGCGGCCCTGGTGACGGCCGCGTTCTGGGCGCAGTACCTCGGACAGGTGTGGGGACAGGAACCGGGACGCGGCGCCGTCGCCCTGGCCGCGGTCCTGGCCACCCTCACGGTACGCGGCCTGCGCCGGGCCGCCACGGCGACGGTGATCTGTGCCGCCGGCTGCGTCGTGCTGTGGATCCCCGCCTGGCAGCGGGAAAACGGGAGCCAGGGCGCCCGCGGTGCCTGGCTCACCCCGCTCGCGGTCGGGCTCCTGCTGACAGGGGCCTGGGTGTTCGGCGAGTACGTCCGTGCCCGGCGCGCCTACGTCGCCGAGTTCGAGCGGCGGGCCGCACTCGCCGAGTCCGAACGCCTCGCCCTGGCCCGGGTCGCCGTCGCCGAGGAACGGGCCCGCATCGCCCGCGAGATCCACGACGTCCTCGCCCACAGCGTGAGCGTGATGGTGCTGAACGCCGAGGGCGGCAGGCTGATGCGGCACACCGACCCCACGGTCGTCGACCGCGCCCTCGGCGTCATCAGCGCGACCGGCCGCGACGCCCTGGACGAACTGCGCCGGCTGCTGGAGGTACTGCGCACCCCCGACGCGGACGCCTCGTCCGGCGGCCCCGGGGCCGGCCCCGGCAACGGCGGGGCCGGCGAGTCCCTCTCGGCCGACCTGCGGCGGCTGGTCGGGCGACTCAACACGACCGGCGCCCGTGCCCGGCTGGACCTGCGCGGAGAGCCGGGCGGCCTGCCGGCGGACCTCACCGTGCAGACGTACCGCATCGTGCAGGAGGCGCTCACCAACGTCGTCAAGCACGCGCCGTCCGACGCCGTGATCCGCGTACGGGTCGACACCGGTACGGAGGGGCCCGGACGGCTGGTCCGCGTACGGGTGGAGAACTCGGCCGGAGCCGGAGGTGATCCCGTCCCGGAGCACCCCGCCGGACCGCTCCCCCGCGGTCACGGGCTCACCGGCATGCGCGAACGCACCGCCCTGTACGGCGGGAGCGTCGACGCCGGACCCACACCCGACGGGGGCTACCGGGTCACCGCCTCCCTGCGCCCCACCGGGCCCGAGCCCACCACGACGGCCCCGTGACCGGCCCCACCCCGCCCCCGGCTCCCGCCCCGTCACCGTCGCGGGTGCTGATCTGCGACGACCAGGAACTGATCCGGATGGGACTGCGCATGGTCGTCGACAGCCAGCCCGACCTCACCGTGGTGGGCGAGGCCGCCGACGGCGACGCGGCGATCGCGGCGGTGGCCGCCCTGGAGCCGGACCTCGTCCTGATGGACGTACGCATGCCCGGCGTGGACGGGCTCGCCGCGACCGAGCACCTCTGCGCGCAGCCCCACGGTCCCCGGATCCTCGTCGTCACCACCTTCGACCTCGACGAGTACGCCTACGCCGCCCTGCGCGCCGGCGCGAACGGCTTCCTCGTCAAGGACGCCCCCGCCGAGGAGATCCTGGTGACCGTCCGGGCGGTGCTGCGGGGCGAGGTCATGGTGGCACCCTCACTCACCCGGCGCCTGGTCGAACGTTTCGTCCTGCAACCCCCCGCCTCCGTGCCCGCCCAGCGCAGCCGTCTGGCCGCGCTCACCGAGCGGGAACGGGAAGTCCTCGCCCTGGTCGCGCGGGGGCTGGCCAACGGCGAGATCGCCGAGCGCCTCTTCGTCGGGGAGACGACCGTCAAGACCCACCTCGGCCGCGTCCTGACCAAACTCGGCCTCCGCGACCGCGTCCACGCGGTGATCTTCGCCTACGAGAGCGGACTGATACGGGCCGGCGACTGAACAGCGACGGGCACGGCGCGAGGTGGACGGGGCCTGCGCGGGGCAGACCGTGTCGATCGGCCGCCCGGGGAGTCGCGGGCGGCCGATGCGGTGTCGGGACGTCGAGGCGGTCAGTTGAAGCCGACGCTCCACCTCTGGGCGATCGTGGTGTTGCAGGTGTAGAGCTGAACCGCCAGGTCGGAGGCGCCCGAGGCACCTGGCTCGTCGATGCAGAAGTTGTGTTCCGCGAAGTGCACATGCGTGCTCAGCCGGACGTCGACATTGGGCAGCGGGTGCGTGGACGTCCACTCCGCGTTGCTGACCGTGGTGCCGCCGCTGACCGCACATTCGTCGAGCCAGAGCGGCGTCCCGTTCGCGGGGTTGTCGTCGGTGAAGATGCACAGGCCCATCGTGTTGGCGAACCGGTAGTGGTTGCCCCCCATGTCCAGCCTGAGCCACCCCTGGGCACTGCTGCCGTCGCACGGCATCTGGACGATGGGTGAGCCGAATGCCTGCTCCCGCGGCTGAAGGCACATCGCGGGCGTGTGGAAGTTGTTGCGGATCTCGTGGAACTCGCCGGGGGCGAGCGGCCTGACGGACTGCGCGTTCGCCACCCCACCCCAGGCGATCGTGCCGGCCACGGCCAACAGGGCCGCCGCGAACGCTCTGAACAAGGTTCTCCCGAATGTGGACACTCGGTTTCCCGTCCTTCCGATAGAAAACGGCTCCGCCACAGGGCCGGCGTCGGAAGGGCGGAGACCCGCCGCGAAGCGAGCCGAACTGCCCCGACTCCCCCCATGGCACCGGCCTGTGAGCAATCAGGCTGGCGCCCCGGGAGGCGCGCGTCCCGCCCTGTTCCGTTCAGCGGACCGGCACACCGCGACCGTCCAGGGTCAGCAACGCGTGCGTGGCCAGGGCTTCGTCCGCAGCTTCGCGCACTCCGGGGCCGGCCCGGTACTACGCCGGCAGCGCGTCCGACTCGTCCTTCAGCCCCACCCCGGTCGCCCCCAGCTCCCGCGCCCGCCCCATCAGCCCCGCCAGCTTCCCTGCCGCGCCCTCGTACGACAGGCCCAGGGGCGGTCTGATGTTGGACAGGCAGTTGCGGTCGGCGTCGGTCGTCGCGCCCGGCACCGGCCGGTACGTCAGATACGCGCCCAGCGAGTCCGCCGCCGACATGCCCGGCCGTTCGCCGATCAGGACGACCACCATCGCCGCGCCCATGGCCGCCGCCACCGCGTCCCCGAGCGCCACCCGCGCCTGCTCGGCCAGCACGACCGGCGCGATCCGCCAACCGGGCAGCCGGGTCACCGTCTCCGTCACCACCGTCGCCGCGTGCTCGTGCACCGCCCGGCTGGACAGCCCGTCCGCGACGACGAACACCACGTCCCACTCCCCCGCCGGCAGATGCGCCCGGTCGGTCGCGTCCAACCGGCGTCCCAGGTCCGGACGTTGGAGATACGTCAGCCGGTCCCCGGCCGCGCTGCGCACCCGTACCGTGGGGAGACCCGGCAGTCCCGCCGCGACCCGGTCCGGCTCGAACGGCGAGTGCACCGCGTCCCGCGCGGCGGCGTGCGCGGCCTGGAGTTCCAGCCGGTGCCGGGTGGGGAGAGCGGAACCCGCCCGGCCGAGGCCGATGCGGGCCTGTGTACGGCCGCGCAGCGACCGCCACAACTCACCTTGCGCCAACGCCAGTTCACTCATGCCGCGAGCTCCCTTCCGGCGATCTCCGTCAGTGCGTGCGCGTCGACCTCGCGGATACCGCCGCCTTCGTCGAGCAGCCCCATCGTCGACAGCCACGCCTCGAACTCCGGTGCCGGGCGCAGCCCGAGGACCTCGCGGAGGTACAACGCGTCGTGGTACGAGGCGGATTGGTAGTTGAGCATGATGTCGTCGCCGCCCGGCGTGCAGATCACGAAGGACGCGCCCGCGACGCCGAGCATGGTGAGCATGGTGGCCACGTCGTCGTCATCGGCGTCCGCGTGGTTCGTGTAGCAGATGTCCAGGCCCATGGGCAGGCCGAGCAGCTTGCCGCAGAAGTGGTCCTCCAGGGCGGCGCGCAGGATCTGGCGGCCGTCGTAGAGGTACTCGGGGCCGATGAAGCCGACGACCGTGTTCACCAGCAGGGGGTCGTAGCGCCGCGCCACCGCGTACGCCCGTGCCTCCTGGTGTCCTGGTCATCTTCAGGGCCTTCGGGCCGTACGCGGCCATCCAGACCGGGAGTTCGGCACCCGGCTTGATCCACG
>NZ_JBEYFC010000178.1:0-16040 GCF_040634175.1 Streptomyces sp. NPDC007162 | reverse complement strand
GCATGCACGATGGACCCACGGTTGCGCTGAGGCCGGCCCGGCAAGCCCCCGGGAGAAGCCGGGGCTGATGTACGCGGCCACGACGCGGCCGCATCGGTTGCCGAGGGCGCCGGTACCGGCCGACAGCTGCCGCATCGCACTGGGCGGCCCGTGTGGCTACGGTCCGACGACCCCGGCTCGCCGCCAGGTCGTCGGAGGCCGTGGGGATCCGAGCGCTGGAAAGGGTAAGTCCGGGTTGGCTGGAGGATTGTTCGGGGTTGTTCCCGGACAACCCATGGGGTTGTCTCCCCAGGTCCTGCAGCACCTGACCGGGCACGGGGATGCCGGTGTCAGCTGCAGAGGCCGAAGGAATCGGCGGCGCCGCGCGCTTTTTGCCAGCGCGCGATCGACGTCGTTGAGGACGGCGGCGTCGGGGTTGACACCCGCGCTCGCCGGTCGTGAAGGGGGGTTGGGACGGGGGCCGTTCACATGAAGTTGCGGGTGTGTAGCGCGGAGAGGGCCGCCGCCTCGTCGTCGGGGAAGCCCAGCCGGGACAGCCGGTGGGGACGTCCCTGGTCCATGTCGGCCTGCAACCGCTGCACCGCGCGCCAGCCGCGTTCGATCGCCCGCGGGTTCCAGGAACAGGCTGCGAGCAGCACCAGGGCGTCGAACACCTCCGCGTTCAGGCCGGCGGTGTGGGTCAGGGCCTCGTGGCGGCGTTCCACGGCGGCCCGCAGCCTGCCGCGCAGTCGGGGGCCCACGGTGCTGCGGTGTTCGAGGTGGCCGAGGCCGAACGCGACGTGCCGCGCCTCGTCCTGGCGGACGAGTCCGTTCGCGCTCCTGTCCGCCCGTTCCTGGATCCGAAAGGCCGACACCCTGGCCCTGGAGGGCATACACCTGGGCATCATGACGTGCATGGGTCTGGTGTGCTTCGGGTTGTTGATGATCGGCGCGGACGTGGCGATGGCGGCGGACAGGGACGGTGCGGCCGGTGCCTGAGAAAGCGGGAACACCGGCGGAACGCGGCCGCACGGGACAGCCGGCGGCCGACCTGCTGTTCAGGTTCCTCACCGCCGAGCGCGCACAGCGGGAGGTGCTCGCGCCGCGGGTCGTGGCCGCCGTGGGAGGTGAGCGGCTCGACCAGATCCTGGACGGCACCCGCGAACGCGTCGGCGAGATCACCGGGGTACGGGACCATCCCGACGGGCTGGTGATAGAAGGCACCAGAGGGCGTGCCCTCGCCTTCGCCAGCACACGCGACGGCCAGGTGCTCGACGGGCTGCTGATCGCCCCGGCCCCGTACCGCGTACCGCGGCTGCGCGTCCCGCACGGGGCGCGAGCCGCCCTGGTGTGGACCGTGTGGGTGCTGCTGCTCGCCGCGCGCATCGACGCATGCTGGCAGGCCCCTTCCCGCATCGCCTGGTGCGGCCGTCTGCTCATCGTCGCGGCCGGCTACCTGCTCATGGAGGGCTGGCAGAGCCCGGCTCGGCTGCCGTGGTGGATACGCCGGTCCGTGGAGGCCGGCGCGCCGGTCGCCCTTGCCTCCGCATACCGGCTGCCCGGGCTGCCCACGTCGGGCGGCGGTGAGGCCGAACTGGTGGTGGGCGTGGCCCTGCTCGCCGGCTTCGGATGGTTCCTGCTCCGGGCGCGCCGCCACCGCTGGGGGACCGCTGTGTCCCGGCCTCTCGCCTTCCCCCTGCGGAACGGGAAGTGGTATGTCGCGCAGGGCGGCGGGGCCCGCCTGAACCATCACGCGTCCTTTCCCGAGCAGCGCGGCGCCCTGGACGTGATCCAGATCGGTCCGGGCGGTGCGCGTGCACGCGGCACCGGCCTGTGCGGGGAAAACGAGAGCTATCTCGTGTACGGGCAGAGCCTTTACGCTCCGTGTGACGGCACGGTCGTCTCCGCCGCCGATCACCTCGACGACCAGGAACCCGGCACGATCCGATACCAGCCCCCCTACGGCAACCACGTGTTCATCGACACCGGCGCCGAGATCGTCAAGCTCGCTCACCTGCGCCGCGGCACCGTGGCGGTGAAGACGGGCGATCCTGTGCACGCCGGGCAGTTGCTCGGCGAGGTGGGCAACTCCGGCAACAGCACGGAGCCCCACCTGCACATCCACGCCGAACGCGACGGCCTCGGGCTCGATCTTCGGTTCACGGGCGTCACCGGCCCGCTGTGCCGGGGCCGGACCGTGCGCACGTAAGGCCTCAGCCTCCTTCGTCACCGCGGCCGGCGACTGCGGCCACTCCTCACGCGACGCGGCCCAGACCGGCGTCAACTGCGACCCCAAGACCACCCGGGCCCAGGCCGGCTTCCCCGCCACGGACTTCGCTGGGCGTACGCCGCAACCGACCTCGCCCGCCCCCTCGACGGCGGCCGCACGGCGGTGCTGCACCGCGACCTGGTAGAGCCTCGGCAGTCAGCCCATGTTCCCCGAAGAGCCCCTTCGTCGGGGGCGGGGAATGACCTCGTGCAGCCCTCTAGGCCGAGGCGCGCGCCAAGGGGCTGGACACCGAGGCGGTACGCCGGGGCGAGTGGCGTCAGATGGTGCGCCTGGACGTCCTGGGCTCGGCCTTCGCCATCGCCGTGTTCCTGCTGCTGTACTACGCGGCGGTCGGCAACTTCGTCGTCTACTTCTCGACCGTCTTCGGCTACAGCGAGCAGCGCACCAACGCGCTGGCCAACTGGTACTGGGTGGCGAACGCCGTCGCCCTGGTCCTGGTGGGCCTGGCCTCCGACCGGCTGAAGGTGCGCAAGCCCTTCATGATCGTGGGCGGGGTCGGCTCCGCCGTGGTGACCGCGCTCTTCGCCACCCGCGCCACCCACCTGACGACGGACTACTACACCTTCGCCTGGCTGTTCGTCGGCATCGGCGTCTTCAGCGGCATCGCCTACGCGCCCTGGATGGCGAGCTTCACGGAGACGGTGGAGAGGCACAACCCGGCGGCGACCGCGGCGGGCCTGGCGGTGTGGGGCTGGACGGTGCGCGTCGTGGTGGCCGTCTCCGCGGCCTTCATCCCCGTGCTGGTCACCTCCGTCACCCCGCTCGTGGAGCACGGCGCCGAGGTCAGGATCGCCTCGGCGCAGGCGGCACCCGCGCTGGCCGTCGTCGACGCGCACCCCGGGCTCTTCGCCGAACTGGACAAGTACACCCCGGCCACCGTGCCGCCCGCGTTGAACGCCCGTGCCGTCCGGGAGGTCGGCACGGAGGACCTCGCCGTCGTGCAGAAGGCGGCGCCGCAGCTGAGGCTGTTGCGCGAGTACGGCGCCGAGGTGCAGAAGGCGTCGAAGGACGGGCCCGGCGAATGGCGCACCTGGTGGTGGATCTGCGTCGGCGGCCAGGTGCTCTTCCTGCCCTTCGTCTTCGTGATGGCCGGTCGCTGGAGCCCGGGGAAGGCGCGTAGGGACGCCGAGGCGCACCAGGTCGCGGTCGACCGGGAGCTGGCCGCGCTCGCCGCCGCCGAGGAGTGACCGCCCCTGCGGCCGGCCGTCCGTGGTGGGGCGGCCGGCCGCGGCCCGGGCGGCACGCGGCATGACGCGGTGCGCCGGGTGCCGTACGGAGCGGCGGCTGCCCTATGCCGCCGGGTGCGGCACCCAGACGGCCGCGTGGAAGGGACCGTTGACCGCCACCGGGTCCGTGGGCGCAAGTGCCGCGCTGCCTGCCACGACACCGTGCCGGTCGACCTGTGCGGCGGCGGAGTTGAGGCCGCCGAGGGAGGCCAGGTAGGTGAAGGCGCCGTTGTCGGCGCGGGCGACGAAGGCGAAGGAGTTGGGGGCGAAGTTGTCACCGGCTATGAAGTTCCCGGTGATCTGCTTGGCCTCGGTGACACCGCGCCCGGAGCCGATGGTGGCGATCGTGCGGGTGGTGAGGTCGTACGTGCTGGAGAGCAGGCTGTCGCCGCCGACGACCGTGTTCCCGCTGACCAACTGCGCGATCAGGAAGTGGAACCCCAGGTCGGTGCGGACGCCGGTACGGAGGTCGTAGGCGTATCCGGAGAGGCTGTTGCCGGCCGTGCGGGACTGGCCGACCACGGTGGCACCGCTGACGTCGTTGGCTGTGCTGGAGCCTCCCCCGAGGGTCCCGAGATCGGTCATCGTCCCGGTGCGCAGGCTGTACGCGAATCCGTGCGTGGTGTCCGGTGTGTCCGGCAGGGAGGAGCTGCCCACGACGGTCGCACCGCTGACGGCCGCCGCCGTGCTGGTGCCCGAGGGGCCCGCGAGGCTGCCGAGATCGGTCATGGTCCGGGTGCGCAGGCTGTACGCGAAGGCGTGGGTGACCGCGTCCCCGGGGAGCGACGAGGTACCCACCACGGTGTCGCCGTCGAGGCCGGTGACGTGGGTGCGGCTGCCGCCGAGCGTGCCGATGTCGACGAGTCGGCGGGTCCGCAGGTCGTAGACGAATCCATGGGTCGGGCCACCGGCGGAGAGGTCCGACTCCCCGACGACGTGGTCTCCCGCCACGCCGGTCGCCCTGCTGGAGTCCCCGAGGGTGCCGAGGTCGGTCATGGTGTGCCGGCGCAGGTCGTAGGCGAAGGCGTGTTCGGTGGCGTCGCCGTTCGTCAGAGAGCTCCCGACGACCGTGCTGCCGTCGATGGCGGTCGCCTCGCTGCGGGTACCGCCCAGGGTGCCGAGGTCGCGTACCGCGTACCGCACGGATGGCGTCGCCGGCCCGGCCGGCGGCGCGTCGGCCCCGTAGGCCGGGCCGGCGCCCGCGGCGAGCAGGCCCGCGCCCACCAGCAGCCAGGCACGTGAACGAATGCGCATGTTCCCCCCCTGAAGTGATCGGTCGGGACGAGCGCGGTCCGGCAGGGCTCCGCGCCCTCCCCAGGCACGGGCCGACCGGATGCCGCACAGTCCCCACTCATACAGCAGTTCCGACCGGTCACACAGTGGGCGCTCGGCCACCCACCGGACATCCGTGACCGCTGACGTCAGTCGGCGAGCAACGCACCGTGCCGCAGGCCGAGTTCGGCCTCGGCGACGGTGCGTGGCATGTCCGCGGTGGGCGCCCTGCGGTGGTCGGCGGTGGTGTTGACGTACGCGCTGGCACCGTCGACGGCGACGAGGACGCGGGTGGCGGCGCCCCAGGGATCCCCGCAGACGAAGACTCCGGCCGCCACTCCCGCGGCGATGAGCTCCGCCAGGCGCCGGCACCACAGCAGCTCCTGCTGCACGACGTGCTCGCGCAGCGCCGGACGGTAGCGCGCAAGATGCCGTGCGTTCAGCCAGAGCTTGCTGACGTCGTGGAAATCGGCGCTCGACGTGAGCCCGAAGAACCTCCGGAAGGTGTCCAGGGGGGCGTCCGGCCGCGGCGGCAGCAGACCGTCGAGCTCCGCCAGCGTGGCATGGGTGAAGGCCTCGGCGACCAGTTCGTCCGCGGCCGGGAAGTAGTGGCCGACGAGTCCGGGCCGCACCGCGAGTTCGTCGGCGACCCGGCGCAGGGTGATGCACTCCAGGCCTTCGACGAGGCCGATCCGCGCCGCCGTGGCGACGATCTCGTGACGGCGCTCGGCTGGTGCCTTGCGGACGCGCTTGCCCGGGGCTCTTGACGTCATGCGGTGAATGTTATTGAGTGGGCGACCAATAAGGCAATTGGTTGTGTGACCAATAAGCGTCCCCGCCAGCCCCGCCGCATCTGGAGACACCATGTACGCCGTCACCGACCCGACCACCGGCGAAGTCGTCGAGACCTACCCGACCGCCACCGACGCCGAGGTCGCCGCGGCCGTCGACGCCGCCCACGCCGCCGGCGCGTGGGGCCGGTCCGGCTCCGTGGCCGAGCGCGCCGCACTGCTGCGCCGCCTCGGCGACCTGCACGCCGAGCACAGCGCCGAACTCGCCGCGAGCATCGTCCGGGAGATGGGCAAGCCGCTCGCCGAGGCGGAGGGCGAGATCGGCTTCTGCGTCGACATCTACCACTACTACGCCGACCACGCCGAGGAGTTCCTGGCCGACGAGCCCCTCCATGTCACCTCCGGCCCGGGCACCGCGGTCGTACGGCGCGGTCCGGTGGGTGTGCTGCTCGGCATCATGCCGTGGAACTTCCCGGCCTACCAGGTCGCCCGGTTCGCTGCCCCCAACCTAGCCGTCGGCAACACCATCGTCCTCAAGCACGCCCCGCAGTGTCCCGGTACGGCGGCGCTGCTGGAGCGGCTGTTCACCGAGGCGGGCTTCCCGGCGGGCGCGTACGTCAACGTGTACGCCACCAACGAGCAGATCGCCGACGTGATCGCCGACCCCCGGGTGCACGGCGTCTCGCTCACCGGCTCCGAGCGGGCCGGGGCCGCCGTCGCCGAGATCGCCGGACGGCACCTGAAGAAGGTCGTCCTGGAGCTCGGCGGCTCGGACCCGTTCGTGGTGCTGTCCACCGACGACCTGGACGCCGTCGTCGAGGCCGCGGTGGCCGCCCGTCTCGACAACACCGGCCAGGCCTGCAACGCCGCCAAGCGGTTCGTGGTCGTGGCGGACCTGTACGACGCGTTCGTGGCGAAGTTCACGGCCCGGCTGCTCGAGTCCGCCACCGGTGCGCCGCTCTCCTCGGCGGCGGCCGCCGAGACCCTCGCCCGGCAGGTCGGTGAGGCCGTGGCGGAGGGCGCCACCCTGCACGGCTCCGCCGAGCGGCGGGGGGCCTTCTTCCCGGCAGGTGTGCTCACCGGGCTGACCACCGAGCACGCGGCGGCCCGCCAGGAGCTGTTCGGACCGGTCGCGATGGTCTTCCCGGCCGCCGACGAGGACGACGCGGTACGCATCGCCAACGACACTCCGTACGGCCTCGGTTCCTACGTCTTCACCACCGACCCCGAGCAGGCCGCGCGGGTCGCCGACCGCATCGAGGCCGGCATGGTCTTCGTGAACGGTGTCGGCGCCGAGGGTGCCGAGCTGCCCTTCGGCGGGGTGAAGCGCTCCGGCTTCGGCCGGGAACTCGGCCGTCTCGGCATCGAGGAGTTCACCAACAAGAAGCTGATCCGCACGGTGGCCTGACCGGCACAGCGGGGCACGGGGCCAGGGCCGCCCGGTACGGCCGCACCGGGCGCCCGGGACCCTTCGTCACCTAGGGGGGACGCGGAGCCCAAGGGCCACGCCCGGGGGCTCCGCAGCCGACGTCCGACGCCGGCCCGGGAACTCCCGAGCCCCGAGCGCACCCTTGACGCCGTCGGCGGCCGGCGGCCCGGGTCAGCCCGGGATACGTACCGTCTCCACCCAGTTCGGTGGCTCGGGGGCGTCGGGGGCGATCAGGGCCGCGATGATCCGGCAGGGCGGGGTCGCGTCGGGCCAGGGGGTGTATCCGTCGGTCAGGACGACGACGATGCTCGGGCGGTCCGGTGTCGCCAGAGGCGTCTCGATGCCGACCCGCATGTCGGTGCCGCCCCCGCCGCCCAGCGTGATCTGCTCGGTCGCCGTCACCCGGGTGACGGCGTGCACGTCGGCGTCGCAGGCGAGCACGCTGACGCGGTCGCCGCGGATGCCCACCTCGCGCAGGACGCCCGTCACCTCCGCGAGGGCGGCGCCCAGTTCGGCCTCCCCCATCGAACCGGAGGTGTCGATGACGACGGCCACCCGGGGCAGCGGACGGCGCAGGCTGGGCAGGACCGCGCCGCGCAGCGCCGGGGTCCGGCGGGAAGGACGGCGGTAGGTGTGGTCGACCGCCCCGGCGGCCCAGGCGGCGGCCTCCCGGACCGCTCCGGTCAGCGCCCGCCGCCAGCCCACGGTGGGCTCCAGGATCTCCTCCGCCCAGCGCTGCCAGCCCGCGGGCAGGCTGCCGCGGCTGCGCCGGTGGGCGCGCATGGCCTCGGCGGTGGCCCGGCGCAGGGCCTGCGCCTCGACCTCGCCGAGCCGGGCGGGACCGGCGGAGTCGGACAGTTCCCAGGGCACGGGCCCTGCCGTGGGCGCCCGACCCGCAGTCCGGCGTGCGCACGTGCGCGGGCAGCGCGTCGACATAGGCTTCGGACAACTGGCCCTCGGGGAGGTCGAAGAGGCGCGGCTCCATACGTCCCTCGGGCAGCCGCAGGCCGTCGGAGAGAAGGTCGTCGTCGATCTCGCAGTCCTGCGCGATGTTGACGTGCTGCGGGCCGCGCTGGGTCACGGCGGTGAGCCGGTCGGCCCGGCCGTGGTGGTCGCGCAGCAGGTGGGCCGCCTCGTGCGTCCAGATGCCCGCGAGTTGCCAGTGGCGGTCCACGCCCATCGTCGGCACGTCCCCGCTCGGGACGACGGTCAGGGCGTACAGCGCGGACGCCAGGTAGAGCCGGTCGCTCGCCGCCCGGTAGCGGGCGGCGAGCAGTTTGGTCATGTCCAGGGCGGCGCGGGAGCCGTCATGGGCGGCGGGTCAGGCCGTCGGTCACGGCGGCCAGGTAGCGGGCCAGTACGGGGACCGGGACGCGGAGTTCGAGGTCGCTGCTGCTGCGCAGGTGTTCGATCAGCTCGGCGTAGGCGACGCCGTACAGCTCGTACTGGGTCAGTTCATAGGTGGTCTCCTCCAGGGTGGCCCTGGGCCGCAGCGCCTGTCGCACCACCGTGACCGAGTGGTCGGTGAGGGCGGTGATGACGGACTCGACGAGGGCCTGCTTGGAGTCGAAGCAGTAGTGGAAGACGCTCAGCGAGACGCCCGCCTCGCCGCTTCCGTCAGCTGCCGGCGCCGCTCGGCCGACGGCATGCGTGCCATCCGTGTGCTCCCGCCTCAGGCGCTGTGGACCCCGACCTCGTACAGCGAGTATCCCCAGCCGGTGCCGCGGCCGAGACCGTGGACCCGGACGTAGCGGGCCGGGGTCCCGGCGAACCGGGCCGTGTCCAGGCCGCCGTCGCCGCTCGTGGTGGACCAGGCGGTCCCCCAGTTCGTGCCGTCGGTGGAGAGTTCGATGCGGTACGACGTGCCGTACGCGCGCTCCCAGTCCAGGGTCACCCGGGACACCAGGTGGGTGGAGCCGAGGTCGACCTGCCACCACTGGTCGTCGCTCCAGTCGCTCGCCCAGCGGGTGGCGTCGTCACCGTCCACGGCACGGCCCGGCCGGTAGCTGGTGAACGGGTTCGACTCGGACGAACTGGCCGTCGCCGGCTGCCCCTTGGCGAGGTTCGCCGAGGCCTGGTGGCGTTCGGTGGCCGCCCAGGTGTCCAGGTAGGACTCGGCGCCGCGGAACAGGTCGTTCACCACGTCCTGGCCGCCGACCCGCCGGATGTCCTCGATCCAGTCGGGGATCATCCCCGCGTGGGCCGCGCCGTCGGTGTTGATGTCGAAGGTGCGTTCACCGGAGGTCTGCCGGTCGATGACGGAGCCCCCGTCGACGCTCCTGAAGGGGTACGTCACCTTGTTCGCGGCGTCCGCGCCGCGCGGGGCGGGGTGGTCCCCGATGCCGTTGAAGTCCGTGCCGAAGCCGTAGCCCACGCCGTACCTGTCACGCAGCGCCTTGGTCCGTGCGGCTTCCGCGACGAAGCCCTCGGAGCCGTGCATGTACTGGGCGACGAAGCCGCCGAGGGCGTAGACGCGCCCGGTCCAGTCCAGGTCCATCCAGCTGTGCGAGGAGATCACGCCGGGGTAGGAGGCCGATTCCAGGATGTCGAGGGCCTGTCCGACGGCCTTGACGCCCATGTGGTCGATCTCCAGCATCATCTTGCGCTTCATCATGCCGCGCACCGCATACTCGCCGAGTGCGGTGAGGCCGCGCTTGTTGCACTGCGCGTCCGAGTCGTACGCGGGGACGCCGACGCCCGCAGGCAGGTCCGACTCCGCGGCGGACGAGGCGCTCCCGATGGGGTTGTCGTGCTGCGGCCCGGTGCACTTCTCGGCCGCCCAGAAGGTGCCGGTGGACAGGAACTGGCCGACGTTGATGGCGGTTCCGAGGCCGCCGGAGTCGAAGCGGACGCCGCACAGCGCGTTGTCGAACTTGTGGCACAGGAACATCGAGCGGACGCCCAGCGCGTAGAGCTCGTCGAGGCCCTTGTCGATGTCCTCCTTGCCGCACTGCGGGATGTCGAGGACCTGCTTGCAGCCGAAGGGTTCGGAGGTCTCGACCCCGAGGACGACGGCGAGTTTGCCCTCCTCGACGACCTGCCGCGCCTGGGCGCTGTCGGTGACGATCCGGAACCAGCCCTTACCGGTGCCGCCGTACATCCTGTCGATGTACGCCTGGAGCGCGTAGGTCATCTTCGCCTGGAGCCGGATCGACGTCATCTCGTCGCAACCGCGGTCCTTGAAGGGGTAGATCGAGCAGATCACGCCGTTGGTGACGAGGTCGTTGACGAGTACCCGCTGTCCACCGCGCCAGGCCCGCTCCACCCAGGCGTAGTAGTCGGCCTGGTGGGTCATCGAGTCGTACGCGGGCCAGTCCTTGAAGGTCGGCCAGCCGGCCGGGTCGTGCTTGCCGTCGCCGCCGTGGGTGATGTAGTCGAAGAGCGCCAGGGTGCCGTCGGGGTAGTGCTCGGGGCAGTCCTTGAGGGCGTCTGCGACGCCGGCCTCGGAGAAGACCTTGCCGCAGATCAGCCGGCCGCCGAAGGCCTCGTTGCCGAAGAGGTGGTTGTGGGCGTCGACGAACCCGCGTACCTCTCCGGCCGAGTCGGTGCCGGTGAAGGGCTCGCCGGTGACGCCGACCTGGACGTCGGGGGCGGGGCGCGCGGCGGGGGTCCACCAGTCGTTGTCGGCCGCCGAGCTCGGGGTGGGTCCGAGGGCCATGGCCAGTACCAGGAGCAGCAACGACAGCATGGTGACGTTCCTGCGTCTGCGGTACGAGCGTCGGATCGGCGGCACGGCTCACGTCCCTGGGTCGGCGGGGGGGGGCGGTTGACGAACCCTTGGAGTTGTCATGAACCGCGCAATACCTGGGACGAGGATCGGGCCGGGCGCCCACCGAGTCAAGTGTCCGGGACGCTTGACCTGATCACTGGACGGTGAGCGGACCGCCCGAAGGTCTGCCCTCGTGGACGGCGACACGGCACCCGGGCATCCCGGAGCCGGTGACTCGTGGCCGCCCTCGGGAGTGCCGCCGGGCAGGTGGGACAGGTCGGCTGCGCGGGCCGGGCCCACGCGGTCTGCCCGGCGACCGCCCGGCACGCCCCGGCGATCACCACCCACCTTGTCGGTCTCGCCGAGCGGTGGGCCACCTCGGCGGGAGCCGGCTGCACGCGGGTCGCAGCGCCGGCGACGACCGCGAACGGGGTTCTGGTCATCGGCCCCGTCTTCTCCCAGGGAAACCGGACCCGGACAACCGGCCGGGCGCCGACAGCGCCGTGCAGTACACCCCCTCGTCCCGACCTCCCGCCGGTCGCCGCGCTCACTCCACCGGCCAGGTGTGCGCGGCCGCGTTCAGGTGCATGTAGTCCATGTAGGTGGTGGTCATCCGGCGCAGCGCCTCCCGGCGGTCGTGGATGCCGGTCCGCTCCAGGTGGTGGACCGTCTCCGCCTGCCACAGGGCGCCGTTGCGGCCGTCGACGCAGCGCCGTTCGACGATGCCCAGCATGGGTTCGCGCCAGGAAGCGTCCAGGCCGGCCAGTTCCAGACCTCGGTGCGCCAGTGGCAGCAGGCGTCTGAGCACCAGTTCGGTGACGGGCACTTCGCCCGCCCCCGGCCAGTAGAGCCGGGCGTCGATGCCGTCGCGGGCGGCCGTGTGCAGGTTCTCCTCGGCGACGGCGAAGGACATCCGCGACCACACCGGGCGGTCCTCGTCCACGAGGGCGCGGGTCAGGCCGTAGTAGAGGGCGGCGTTGGCGAGGATGTCGGCCACGGTGGGGCCGGCGGGCAGGACGCGGTTCTCGATGCGCAGGTGCGGGCCGCTGTCGGTGACGGCGTAGACGGGGCGGTTCCAGCGGTAGATCGTGCCGTTGTGCAGGGTGAGTTCGCCCAGCTGCGGCACCCCGCCGGCGTCCAGGGTCCGCTGCGGGTCCTCGTCGTCGCACAGCGGCAGGAGCGCCGGGAAGTAGCGCACGTTCTCCTCGAACAGGTCGAAGACGCTGGTGATCCACCGTTCGCCGAACCACACCCGCGGCCGTACCCCCTGGGCCTTGATCTCCTCGGGGCGGGTGTCGGTGGCCTGTTCGAACAGCGGGACACGGGTCTCGCGCCACAGTTCCTTCCCGAAGAGGAAGGGCGAGTTGGCGGCGAGGGCGACCTGCACGCCCGCGACGGCCTGGGCAGCGTTCCAGTAGGCCGCGAAGTCCTTGGGGGCCACCTGGAGGTGGAACTGGGTGCTGGTGCAGGCGGCCTCGGGGGTGATCGCGTCGGCGTACATCGCGAGGCGCTCCACACCGTCCACCCTGATCCGCAGGTCCTCGCCGCGGGCCGCGAAGATCTGCTCGTTCAGCAGCCGGTAGCGGGGATCACCGGACAGGGACTTCTCGTCCACGTCCGACTCCCCCAGCGTCGGCAGGATCCCGATCATGATGAGGTGGGCGCCCACGGTGGCGGCGCGCTGCTCGGCGTGGTTGAGCGCGTCCCGGATCGTCTGCTCCCAGGCACCGGGGCCACCGGACGTCAGCAGCCGGGGCGGGATGTCGATCTCCAGGTTGAACCGGCCCAGCTCGCTCGACCAGGCCGGGTCGGCGATCGCGCTCAGCACCTCGGTGTTCCGCATCGCCGGGAGCCCGTCGCCGTCCACCAGGTTGAGCTCGATCTCCATGCCGACCTGGGGGCGCTCGCTCTCGAAGCCCGATCCGCGCAGCATCTGCGCCAGTACGTCGAGACAGCCGTGCATCTTCTCCCGGTACCGGCGCCGGTCCTCCCGCGTGAACACCCGGGCCGGCACATCACGTCCCATCGGGCCCTCCCGAGTCCCCTCGGCGGACGCTTCTCGTCCCAGCGTCGCACCTCACCGGCGTCCCGGACACTCGTCGGCGCTCCGCTCACGCGCCGCACCCGGTCGGCGGGCGCAGGGTGACCGGCCCGAGCCCGGCGGAGGCGGACCCGCGCGGGTCCGGTGCTACGGCCCCTCGGCCGCCACGCCCAGTTCGGTCGCCGCGCGCACGGCGAACCAGACCTCGGTGAAGGCGGCGGTCGTGGCCAGGTCCCGGCCGGTCACCTCACCGAAGCGGCGCAGCCGGTAGGAGAGGGTGTTGGGGTGGATGTGCAGGGCCGCGGCCGCGTCCTCGGTGCGGCGGTCGCGTTCCATCCAGGTACGGACGGAGACCAGCAGCTGTGAGCCGTGCGCCGCGTCGTAGCGCAGGGCCTCGCCGAGGACCTGCTCGACCAGCGCGGCCAGCAGCCGGCGGTCCTCGGGGAGCCAGCGTCCGGTGGCGTCCTCGCCGTAGTGGACGAGTGGCTTGCCCGCCTCCTCGGCGCGTCCGGCCGCCCACTCCGCCTCCTGCCGGGCGACCCGCAGCGGCTCCCCGACGGCGAAGGGCCGGCTGACCCCGCACACCGCGCCGGGCAGGCCGGCCAGCGCCTCGGTGAAGCCGGGTTCGGCCAGGACCAGCCGGTCCTCGCCGCGGCGCAGGGTCAGGTGGGGGTGGTCGGAGAGGGCGACGCCCACTTCCTCGTCCGGGGTGGCCACGCCCGGTTGCCCGTCCGGGGTGCGCCGGACCACCGCGAGGACGACCGGCCGCCGTGCGTCCAGCCCGTGGTGGGCCAGCCGGCGCTGGGCGCTGGCCGGGTCGAGGGTGTCCTGGAGCATTTCGGCGAGGGTCTCCGCCCCCTCCCGGCGGAGCACCTCGCGCTCCTGGCGGACCATCGCGAGCCGCAGGGCGGCGACAGTGGCCAGGTGCTGGACGACGGCCAGTCCGGCGGGACGGGCGCCGGCCTGCTCCAGGGCGACCAGGTAGCCGGCGGCTCCGCCCGGGCCGAGGACGGGCAGGACGAAGCCGCCGGGCACGGTCGGCGGGGCGTCCGGATGCGCCGGGAGCACCGAGAGGTCCTCGGGCGCCGCGACCCCGGGCAGCAGGGGCCGTCCCTGGGTGGTGCACAGGAGGATCCGGTAGCCGCTGAGCTGTTCCAGACGGTCGAAGAGCGCGGGGATGTCCAGGTTCTCCTCGGCCATCCAGCGCAGCGCGCCGAAGACCTGGAGCTGGGCGCCGAGCCGCTCCGCCGACTTCTCGCTGACGGCGGCGGCGACCTCCTGCGCGATGGTCACGAAGGGAACCGCGAGGGGCACCTCCAGGACCGGGAAACCGCGTTCCTCGGCCGCGGCGAGGAAGGCCTGTCGGCTTGTCCCCGGCCGGAGGCGGACCGACCGCTCTCCTGTCCGGCGCCGGGTGCGCAGCGCTCGTGTCAGGCCGGCTGCCAGGAGAGGATCGCCTGGTACTGCGCCTCGATGCCGGCCGCCGCGATGATGCTCGACGGGACCTGGGCCGCTCCCGTGATGGCGTGATTGTCCTGTATCAGGACTTTCTTGTTGTCGTAGTCGGACGGGCCGTTCGGCCAGTAGTTGCCCTCGATGTCCGTGGGGTCGTACGTTCCGTCACCGGCGGTGTAGTTGACGTGCTTGCTGCCCCACGGCGAGACGTTGATGTTCCATACCGCGTTGCCGAGGACCGACACGTAGGTGGCGCCGTTGTCGGTGTACAGGACATGGCCGCCGGAGGTGTTGAGCTGGTCGTGGACGACGTTGCCGGTGACCTTCTCGCCGCTCGCCATCGAGGTGCCCGTGATGCCGTTGGTGTAGACGGCACCGCCGTCGCCGAGCAGTGACATGTGATCGTAGATCAGGTTGTTCGAGACCGTGTTGTTGTTCGAGTAGTTCGGCTGCGCGGGCAGGCTCACCTTGTCGGGCCAGCCGCCCCAGCCGATGGAGATCGCCGTGTAGGGCACGTGGTCGATCTGGTTGTGGGTGATGGTCGACGTCTCGATGTATCCGGCGTCGACGGCGACCCCGCCGTGGTACTCGTCGGCGATGTCGTAGAAGTGGCTGTCTTTCACGGTGATCCCGCTGGTGTGCTGGGCCGAGCTGGTCGGCTGCGGGATGTCCACGCCTCCCAGGTCGAGACCGTTGCCGGAGATGTCGGTGAACACGCAGGCGGTGACCGTGTCGTTCTGCGAGCCGTCGCCGAGGTCCAGTCCGGCCGCGCCCAGGTGGACGAAGTAGTCGTGGTCGAAGTGAATGCTCTTGTCGTAGGTGAACCGCAGCGCGCCGGGCATCTTCGTCCAGTTGCCGTAGGGGCAGGTGCCCCCTGACACGAACTGGCACAGCCCCTGGGTGGCGTAGCCCGTGGTACCGGTGACCTGGTACGTCGCCTGGATCTCGGAGAAGCCGGTGCCGGTGTTGGAGGTCGTGTAGTTCGCATAGCTGAACTGGATGCCCTGGAAGCCGATGTGATCGGGCTCGTCCGAGGCGCTGCCGGAGGTCGCCACCAGAGTGTCGAGCGAGGGTGCCTCGACGTCCGCGGTGGTCAGGTCCTCCCCGGAACGGGGTATGTAGTAGAACCGGTGCTCGCTCTTGTCCAGGTAGAACTCGCCCGGCTTGTCGAGGAGTTCGTAGGCGTTCTCCACCGCCGTCGGCGCCTCGGTGATCGACTTGCGGCCGACCAGGTTGTAGGTGCGGCCCGAGTCGTCGGTACGCATGACACGCTGGGTGGAGTTGTTCCAGCAGGGCTGGGCCATGGTGATGGCGGTACCGGTGACCGAGGCGACCGGACAGCGCGGCTCGGTCCACAGCCCGAGGCCGCCCCGGTAGACGAACTCCATCGCCGACGGATTGCGCCAGCCTGCCATCGGGTCGCCGGACGCCGTGGTGTATCCGGTCGCCGTCTGTTTCACCGACACCGGCAGAGCGCCGGTCGCACGCTGGGCGCGCACGCCGTCCACGTACAGCTGCCGGGTGTCCAGGCCGGTGGGAGCCGGGGCGGACCAGATGCTGCTGCCCGCGCCGGTCCGCGCCCAGCCGGTGATCTGGACACCGCCGCTGATGACCGGGGACTGTCCGGACGCCGCCTTCCACCAGACGGTACCGGCCGCACCGCCGCCGGAGTCCGCAGCGGTGAAGGTGAGCGTCTTGGCCAGCCTGTAGACGCCCCCGGCCAAGGTCACGGTGATCGGTCCGGACGTCGACTTGTCAATCGCCGGACAGGTACTGGGCCCCGCCGGCACCGTGCAGCACGTCGTTGCCCTTGCCGCCCTGCACGATGTTGTCGCCGCCGCTCGCGTT
>NZ_JBEYFC010000177.1:0-16049 GCF_040634175.1 Streptomyces sp. NPDC007162 | reverse complement strand
GCGGCTCCGGCCCCGGTCACCCCCGCGCCGGCCGCCTCCGGCCCGCGCCCCGTCCCGGGCCCCAAGCCCGCGCCGCGTCCGGCCCCGGCCGCGCCCGAGTTCACCGCACCGCCGGCGCCCCCGGCTGCCGCGGCGCCGAGCCCGGCCGCCGCGCAGGGTCCGCGTCCCGGTGCCCCCCGTCCCAACCAGGGCGCTCCGCGCCCCGGTGCCCGTCCGGCTCCCGGCCAGCGCGACCAGCGTGACGGCCGTCCGGGTCAGGGCGGTCAGCGCCCCGGTGGCCAGGCCCCCCGTCCGGGCGGTGCCCGTCCGGCCGGTCCGCGCCCGGGCAACAACCCCTTCACGTCCGGTGGCTCCACCGGCATGGCCCGCCCGCAGGCCCCGCGCCCGCAGGGCGGTCCGCGCCCCGGTGGCCCCGGTGCCCCCGGCGCCGGTCCCCGTCCGCAGGCGCCCGGCGCCCAGGGCGGCGGTCCGCGTCCCCAGGCTCCCGGCGGTTCCCGTCCGAGCCCGTCCGGCATGCCCCGTCCGCAGGGCGGTCCGCGTCCCGGCGGCGGCTCCGCGGGTCCGCGTCCGAACCCCGGCATGATGCCGCAGCGTCCCGCTGCCGGCCCGCGTCCCGGCCCCGGTGGCGGCGGTCGCGGTCCCGGCGGTGCGGGTCGTCCCGGCGGCGCCGGTCGTCCCGGTGGCGGCGGCTTCGCCGGCCGTCCCGGCGGCGGTGGCGGCGGCGCCCGTCCGGGCGGTGGCGGCGGCTTCGCCGGCCGTCCCGGCGGCGGTGGCCCCGGCGGTGGCGGCGGCTTCGGCGGCGGTCCCGGCGGTGGCGGCGGCGGTCGTCCCGGCTTCGGCGGTCGTCCGGGCGGTCCCGGCGGCCGTGGTGGCACGCAGGGCGCCTTCGGCCGTCCCGGCGGTCCGGCGCGTCGCGGTCGCAAGTCGAAGCGGCAGCGTCGCCAGGAGTACGAGGCCATGCAGGCCCCGAGCGTCGGCGGCGTGATGCTGCCGCGCGGCAACGGCGAGAGCATCCGTCTCTCCCGCGGCGCGTCGCTCACCGACTTCGCGGAGAAGATCAACGCCAACCCGGCGTCCCTCGTCGCGGTCATGATGAACCTCGGCGAGATGGTCACGGCCACGCAGTCCGTCTCCGACGAGACCCTGCAGCTCCTCGCCGGCGAGATGAACTACACGGTTCAGATCGTCAGCCCCGAGGAGGAGGACCGCGAGCTGCTCGAGTCCTTCGACATCGAGTTCGGCGAGGACGAGGGCGGCGAGGACGACCTGGTGGTCCGTCCGCCGGTCGTCACCGTCATGGGTCACGTCGACCACGGCAAGACCCGACTGCTCGACGCCATCCGCAAGACGAACGTCATCGCGGGCGAGGCCGGCGGCATCACCCAGCACATCGGTGCCTACCAGGTCTCCACCGAGGTCAACGACGAAGAGCGCAAGATCACCTTCATCGACACCCCGGGTCACGAGGCGTTCACCGCCATGCGTGCCCGTGGTGCGAAGTCGACCGACATCGCGATCCTGGTCGTCGCGGCCAACGACGGCGTCATGCCGCAGACGGTCGAGGCGCTCAACCACGCGAAGGCGGCCGACGTCCCGATCGTCGTCGCGGTCAACAAGATCGACGTCGAGGGCGCCGACCCGACCAAGGTGCGCGGTCAGCTGACCGAGTACGGCCTGGTGGCCGAGGAGTACGGCGGCGACACCATGTTCGTCGACATCTCCGCCAAGCAGGGTCTGTACATCGACGAGCTGCTGGAAGCGGTCATCCTGACCGCCGACGCCTCGCTCGACCTGCGGGCCAACCCGAACCAGGACGCGCAGGGCATCTCGATCGAGTCCCGCCTCGACCGCGGCCGCGGCGCCGTGGCGACGGTCCTCGTCCAGCGAGGCACGCTGCGGGTCGGCGACACGATGGTCGTGGGCGACGCCTACGGTCGCGTCCGCGCCATGCTCGACGACAACGGCAACAACGTCGCCGAGGCCGGACCCGCCACTCCGGTACAGGTCCTGGGTCTCACCAACGTCCCGGGTGCCGGTGACAACTTCCTCGTGGTCGAGGAGGACCGTACGGCCCGCCAGATCGCGGAGAAGCGTGCCGCCCGTGAGCGCAACGCGGCCTTCGCGAAGCGCACGCGCCGCGTGTCCCTGGAGGACCTGGACAAGGTGCTCAAGGCCGGCGAGATCCAGCAGCTGAACCTGATCATCAAGGGTGACGCTTCTGGTTCCGTCGAGGCCCTGGAGTCCTCCCTGCTCCAGCTGGACGTCGGCGAAGAGGTCGACATCCGCGTCCTGCACCGCGGCGTCGGTGCGGTCACGGAGTCCGACATCGACCTGGCGATGGGCTCCGACGCCATCGTGATCGGCTTCAACGTCCGTGCGGCCGGCCGCGCGGCGCAGATGGCCGAGCGCGAGGGTGTGGACGTCCGGTACTACTCGGTCATCTACCAGGCGATCGAGGAGATCGAGGCGGCCCTGAAGGGCATGCTGAAGCCGGAGTACGAGGAGGTCGAGCTCGGTACGGCGGAGATCCGCGAGGTCTTCAAGTCGTCCAAGCTGGGCAACATCGCCGGTGTCCTCATCCGCTCGGGCGAGGTCAAGCGCAACACGAAGGCCCGCCTCGTCCGCGACGGCAAGGTCATCGCGGAGAACCTCAACATCGAGGGCCTGCGCCGCTTCAAGGACGACGTCACCGAGATCCGCGAAGGCTACGAGGGCGGTATCAACCTCGGAAACTTCAACGACATCAAGATCGACGACGTCATCGCGACGTACGAGATGCGCGAGAAGCCGCGCGTCTAGCGGCTGCGGCCGGCCGACGGGACTTCGGTGCCGTCGGCCGGCCTTTTTCCTGCCCCGTGACCGTGGGGAAAGTCGGTCGAGTCCCCGGCAGGGACGGGGTACCGTTCCTGACAGGGCCATCGATCCCGTACCGGCGGGTTATCCGGTTACACACATGTACGTGGGGACTCTGTCCTTCGACCTCCTCCTGGGTGACATCCACTCGCTCAAGGAGAAACGCTCCGTCGTCCGCCCGATCGTCGCCGAACTCCAGCGGAAGTACGCCGTGAGCGCGGCCGAGGTGGACCACCTGGACCTTCACCGCAGGGCCGGCATCGGCCTCGCCATGGTCTCCGGCGACGCCGTGCACCTGACCGACGTACTCGACCGGTGCGAACGGCTGGTCGCCGGCCGCCCCGAGGTGGAGCTGCTGTCCGTCCGACGGCGCTTCCACGGCGACGACGACTAGACCTGAGAACGACAAGAAGAAAGAACGGGAGCGGACCAGTGGCCGACAACGCGCGGGCGAAAAGGCTGGCGGACCTCATCCGGGAGGTGGTGGCCCAGAAGCTGCAGCGCGGGATCAAGGACCCGCGGCTCGGCTCGCACGTCACCATCACGGACACCCGGGTCACGGGTGACCTCAGGGAGGCGACCGTCTTCTACACGGTGTACGGCGACGAGGAGGAGCGGAAGGCCGCGGCCGCCGGTCTGGAGAGCGCCAAGGGCATCCTCCGTTCCGAGGTGGGCCGGGCGGCCGGAGTGAAGTTCACGCCGACCCTCGCCTTCGTCGCGGACGCCCTGCCGGACACCGCCCGCAACATCGAGGACCTCCTCGACCGGGCACGCCAGTCGGACGCCAAGGTCCGCGAGGCCTCCGCGGGCGCCGACTACGCGGGCGAGGCCGACCCGTACCGCAAGCCGGACGAGGACGCCGCCGACGAGACGGACGACGCCACCGAATGACCAGCAAGCCCACCCCGCCCGACGGCCTCGTCATCGTCGACAAGCCGTCGGGCTTCACCTCGCACGACGTCGTCGCCAAGATGCGGGGCATCGCCCGCACCCGACGCGTCGGGCACGCCGGCACCCTCGACCCCATGGCCACGGGCGTCCTCGTCCTCGGTATCGAGCGGGCGACCAAGCTCCTCGGGCACCTCGCCCTCACCGAGAAGGAGTACCTCGGGACGATCCGCCTCGGCCAGAACACCGTCACCGACGACGCCGAGGGCGAGATCACCTCGTCCACGGACGCGTCCAAGGTGACCCGGGAGGCCGTCGACGCCGGCATCGCCAAGCTGACGGGCGCCATCATGCAGGTGCCGTCCAAGGTCAGCGCCATCAAGATCGACGGCGTACGGTCCTACAAGCGCGCCCGGGACGGCGAGGACTTCGACATCCCGGCCCGCCCTGTGACCGTCTCCTCCTTCGCGGTGTACGACGTCCGGGACGCCGTCGCCGAGGACGGCACCCCCGTGCTCGACCTGGTCGTCTCCGTCGTCTGCTCCTCCGGCACCTACATCCGTGCCCTCGCCCGCGACCTGGGCGCCGGACTGGGCGTCGGCGGCCACCTCACCGCGCTGCGCCGGACGCGCGTGGGGCCGTACAAGCTGGACTCGGCGCGCACCCTCGACCAGCTCCAGCAGGAGCTGACCGTGATGCCGATCGCCGACGCGGCGGACGCCGCCTTCCCGCGCTGGAACGTCGACGCCAGGCGGGCGAGGCTGCTCACCAACGGCGTGCGCCTGGAGATGCCCGACGAGTACGCGGGCACGGGCCCGGTGGCGGTGTTCGACCCCGAGGGCCGCTTCCTCGCCCTCGTGGAGGAACACAAGGGCAAGTCCAAGAGCCTCGCGGTCTTCTCCTGACCCAGCCCCGCCAGACCGACACCCGCCCCTTCCCGGCGAAGCGCTGCCCGGCCCGACCGTGACACGCGGCGGGTGCCGCGGCGCGGGAGGGCGTTGTCCGTCGAGCGGCGGCCGATGCCCTCCGGAGCGCGCGTTCGGACGTCGCCCGTGGCGCGGCGGCAGGTGGGGCCGGGCACGCGGCGGGCCCCGGCGGGCGGACGGTTGCCGCCGGGTCGTCGCGGCCGGTCCGTCGTCGGTCGGCACGGTGGCCGGTTCGATGCGCTCGGACTGTGCTCTGCCTCGGAGGCGACGGCGCGGGCACCGGGGCGGGTGGTGTCCGTGGAGCGGCGGCCACGGGGTCTGGTGTTGCCGCCGCTCCACGGTCCCCCCTCGGTTCCCCCACCCCTAGGGTGTATCCACCCGCCCTGGCCTATTCACCCGACCGAGCAGGCGCTCGGAGTGAACCGGGGGAGCGGACGGGGGCGCTTTCCCGGCCTGCTCTGTCCCGCTGATCATTTCGCCCCTACCGTCGGACGCAAGGGCACGGGTGTACGGGCGGGGAGGTTCGATCATGGCGGGACGGGGCCCGCGAACCGGGAGCGGTCGCCGGACGGTGGACGGTGCGCGGGAGGCGGACAGGGCGGCGGCGGAATCGGCGCCGGTGCTCGACGAGCGGCTGGTCCGGGTCCGCGACCTCGCCGGGCGGCCGCGCGGCACCGGTTTCCTGGCCGACCACCACGGGACGCTCGTCACCAGCCACGAGGCCGTCGACGGGCTCGCCCGGATCGTCCTGCACGCGGCCGGTGACCGCACCTGTGTGGTCGCCGCGGACGCGGTCACCCCGCTGCCCGCCCTCGACCTGGCCCTGATCCGCACCGAGGGCCTCGCCGTGGACCCGCTGCCGATCACCGTGCGGGAGCGGATCCCGGCCGGCACCTACGTACAGGTTGCCGCCGACCGCTGGCGCGAGGCCCGGGTGCTGGCCGCGACCCAGGTGACCTACACGGCCACCGACCGCTTCCACCTCCTGGAGGACGCACTGGAGCTGGCGATCGGCACGGCGGGCCGCGACGCCCTGCGCCTCGGCGGCGGAACGGCAGGCGGCCCGGTCCTGGACGCCGGGACCGGCGCCGTCCTGGCGGTCCTCGGCACAGCACTCCAGTCCGGCCAACGCGATGTCGGCTTCGCGGTCCCCCTGCACCACCCGGACAACGGCCCCCTCGCCGACCTGCTGGCACGGAACGCCGCGACCGTCCCGGCCTACGGCACCGATCTGAACCTCGCCGGAATCCTGGAACTGACGGCCACCTCCGTCGGCCAGGACGGCCCCCCGGGCACCCTGTCGGGCTACGTGGGCCGTTGCGCGCCCCAAAGGAGCGCGGGGAACTGCGTGATCAGCCCCCACCCACCCGCACCCGAGCACACAGACCCCGTCCGCCCCGTCGAACGAACCACCGTCTCCCACGAGTTGGCGGCCTTCGCCGAAGCCACCGGCACCGACACCGAGAATGCCACCGGCACCGTCCTGGCCCTGGTCGGCGCTCCCGGCACCGGCCGCACGACGGAGCTCGCCGCCCTGGCCGCCCGCCGCCACCGCGAGGCCCGCCCCACGCTCTGGCTCCGCGGCGCCGACCTCAAGGACGCCGACACCTCTGTGGCCGACGCCGCCCGCCGCACCCTGGAGCGTGCGGTCCGGATCGCCGCCGCCTCCCGCTCCCAACTCCCCGGCGACCTCGGCGACCTGACCGTGGAACGGCTGGCCGCACAGGCCGCCCGCATCGGACGCCCGCTGCTCCTCCTGCTCGACGGTCCCGAGGAGATGCCCCCGGTCCTCGCCCACCGGCTGCCCGCCTGGACCGAGGGCACCGCCGACTGGCTGCGGGACACCCGCGCCCGCCTGCTGGTGGCCTGCCGCGAGGAGTACTGGGAGCGCGCCGGCGCCGAGTTCCCGCCCGGCCTGCTGCACGGGTCCGGTGACGAACCCCCGTGCGTCCGGCTGACCGATCTCACCCCCGACGAGGCCCGCCGCGCCCGCGCCCGCTACGGCGTGCCCGACGGCGTCCTCGTCGACCGCGACGCCCGCCACCCCCTCGCCCTGCGCCTGCTCTCCGAGGTCCGTGCCGCCCTCCCGGACGCCCCCGAGGCCGCCCCGATCGACCGGCACGACGTCTTCGCCGCCCACCTCGACCTGATGTGCCTGCGCATCGCGGTCCGGCTGGCCGCCGAGAACGGCCTGCGCGGCAAGGCCGTGCGACGGCTCGCCGCCCGGGTCTCCGGCCAGGTCCACGAGGCCGCCCGGCGCAGCCTCGGCCCCGGACAGGGTGAGCTGGACCGGGAGTCGTTCGAGACCGTCTTCCCCTGGGGGCCCGCCCCCGCCCGTCTCGGCGGCGATTCCGGCTGGGCCTCCGCCGTACTCACCGAGGGCCTGCTGGTCCCCGCCGGCGGCGGGTACCGCTTCGCCCACGAGGAACTCGCCGACTGGCTCCAGGGCCTGCACCTGGACCTGGACGAGGCCCTGCACACCCTCGTGCACCGCCACCGCGCCCCCCACCAGGGCCCCCACCTCCTGCCCGTCCCGCACCACCGGATCGGCCCGGTCGTCCAGGCGCTGCTGCTCCTCGACCGGCAGTACGGCCCGGACGCACTCGCGCCACGGCTCCAGGAACTGGCGCACGCACTGGACCTGGACCCCGGCTCCTGGTGGGCCGCGCGACTGCTCACCCAGACCCTGCTGAGACTGCCCGACGCGACCCCGTACCACGGGGTGCTGAAGCTGCTCGCGGACCGCGTGGTGCGCCGGCAGCGCGCCGTGTCCGACGAGTTCGGGCCCGGCTTCTGGACGGCGCTCGCCCTGCCCGCCGCCGACCTTTTCGATCTGCTGCGCAGGCTGGTCCTCGCGGACGAGCCGCTGCCGGAGACGGCCGGCACCGGGCGCTTCGGGCCCCGGCCGACGGCCGAGGAGGCCGAAGGCGCGGGGCCGCGGTTCCTGGACGCCGTCGCCCGGCTGCTCGCCGCCGACCCCGCCGCCGTACAGCCGTACCTCACGAAGTGGTTCGACGACGAGCGGCCGTTGCCCGCGATGCCGCATGCCACCGTGGCCACCGCCGCGCAGGCGCTGCTGCACACGCATCGGCACGGTGCGCTGGACGAACTGACCGAGGTGCTGGTGGACGCGGCACACCGGCGCGGCGACGAACTGCTCGGCGTGCTCGCCGAGGACGAGCCCTCCGCCCTGTGCCGGGCCGTGGACCGCTGGGCGCACGACGAGCGCCCGGCCCGCCGGGTGGCCGCCGTCGCCCACGCACTGCGTGCCGCGCCGCACGTCCGCGGCGAGGCCGACCGTGAACTGCTCCGGTACGCCGCGCTCGGCCTGCTCGCCCGCCCCGCCGACTGCACCCTGCACGGCGGCGCCCTCGCCCTGCTGGTGCGGGACCCGGTGACCCGCGCCCGTCACCTCCCCTCGGCGCTGGGGCACTTCGCCGCCGACGACCCCCAGCTCACCCCCGCCGCCCTGGTCCCCGCCCTGACCACCCACCCCGACGAGGTCCTGGGGGCCTTCCGCGCCCGGCTGCGCGGCCCGGACGCCGGCCAGGTGCTGCGCGCCCTCGCCGACGTCAACGTCCCCACGCACCTGGAGCGGGTCACCGAGCTGGTCCAGGAGGCCGCCGAGCTGCGGCCGGACCTGGCCGGGCAGGTCGCCGGGTTCGTCGAGCGCCGCCTCGACCGGGGCGCCGAGTCCCGCCCGGTCCTCCTGCCGCTGGTCACCGGGCTGCTCGTGGACGGCCCCGAACCGGTGCGGGCGGCCCTCGCGACCGTGCTCGGCACGGCCGGCGCCCCCGCCTCGCAACCGCTCCGCCGCGAGCTCCTCGAGTTCCTGCTCGCCCATGAGCGGGACCCCGGGGTGCTGGACGCGCTGCTGCACGCGGCCGCCGCGCAGCGCGGGGAGGACCGTGATCGGATGCGCGACCTGGTCCGCCGCACGGGACTGCTCCTGGTCCGCACCCCGGACGGCGCGACCCGCTTCGACCGGGGACTGGTGGACCTGGGCCGGCATGTGCCCGGCTTCGCCGTCCTGATGGCGCGCTGGCTCACCGACACCCCGGACGAGTGGGCCGCGGTGGTGGGGCCGAGCACCCGCCGGATGCTGGGAAACCTGGCCGGGGTGAGGGTCCCGGCGTGACCGCGGACACGTGCGCCCGGTCACAGCGACCGTGCCGGTGTGAGCCGAGTCCGGCAAACATGGCACCCTTAGAGCTGCGTAAGAGGGACAACGGACAAAGGTTCGAGGAGCGGTCACAGTGCAGCGCTGGCGTGGCTTGGAGGACATCCCCGAGGACTGGGGGCGCAGCGTCGTCACCATCGGTTCCTATGACGGGGTGCACCGCGGTCACCAGCTGATCATCAGGCATGCCGTGGACCGCGCACGTGAGCTGGGCATCCCCGCCGTCGTCGTCACCTTCGACCCGCACCCCAGCGAGGTCGTCCGCCCCGGCAGCCACCCGCCGCTGCTCGCCCCGCACCACACCCGCGCCGAGCTGATGGCGGAGCTGGGCGTGGACGCGGTGCTGATCCTCCCCTTCACCACCGAGTTCTCGAAGCTGTCGGCCGCCGACTTCGTGGTGAAGGTCCTGGTCGACCGGCTGCACGCCAAGGCGGTCGTCGAGGGCCCCAACTTCCGCTTCGGCCACAAGGCCGCGGGCAACGTCGAGTTCCTGATCGAACAGGGCGCGGTGTACGACTTCGAGGTCGAGGTCGTCGACCTGTTCGTGCGCGGCGCGGCGGGCGGCGGCGAGCCGTTCTCCTCGACCCTGACCCGGCGGCTGGTCGCCGAGGGTGACATGGCGGGCGCCCGCGAGATCCTGGGCCGCCCGCACCGGGTGGAGGGCGTGGTCGTGCGCGGCGCCCAGCGCGGCCGCGAGCTGGGCTTCCCCACCGCCAACGTGGAGACCCTCCCGCACACCGCGATCCCGGCCGACGGTGTCTACGCAGGCTTCCTGCACGCCCAGGGCGAGGCGATGCCGGCCGCGATCTCCGTCGGCACGAACCCGCAGTTCGACGGCACCGAGCGCACGGTGGAGGCGTACGCCATCGACCGTGTCGGCCTCGACCTGTACGGCCTGCACGTCGCCGTCGACTTCCTGGCGTTCGTGCGCAGCCAGGCCAGGTTCGACTCCCTCGACGCCCTGCTCGAGCAGATGGCCGAGGACGTCAAGCGCTGCCGGGAACTGGTGGCGGCGGAGGACGCCTGAGCCAGGGGACGGCTCGACATACGCCGAAGGGCGGCCGGTGCGCCGAGGCACCGACCGCCCTTCGGCGTTCCGGCTACTGCTGCGGGGGCTGCCCCGGCTGCTGGGGTGGCTGCTGAGGCTGCTGAGGCTGCTGGGGTGGCTGCTGAGGCTGCTGGGGTGCCTGGGACGGCTGCGGTGTCTGCGGTGTCTGGGCCTGCGGCGCAGGCTGACCGGGCTGCGGGAATCCGTAGCCGCCGGGCTGGGCCGGGGGCGCGGGTGGCTGGGCGCCGGACTGCGGGTAGCCGTAGCCCGGCTGAGGCTGCGCCTGCGGCGGCAAGGGCTGCCCCGGCTGCGGCGGATGGGGCTGGGCGGGCTGCGGCGGATGGGGCTGGGCGGGCTGGGCACCGGGCTGCGGCCCGCCGTACAGCTCCTGCTGCGGGGGCCGGCCCTGCTGGGGCGGGTACGGCTGCTGCGGGTACGGCTGTCCGGGCTGCTGGGGATACGGCGGCTGCCCCGGCTGCTGCGGATAGGGCTGCTGTCCGGGCACGTACGGCTGCTGCGGCAGGCCCGGCGCGTACTGCTGCTGTCCGGGCAGCGGCTGCCCCGGCATCGGCGGGGCAGCCACCGGCGGCGGGTTGCCGTCGCTGGTCCACAGACCGTGCATCTGCTGGTGCCGTACGAAGTCCTCGGCGACCATCGCCGCCAGGTTGAAGTACGCCTCCCGGACCTTCGGCCGCATCATGTCGAGGTCCACCTCGGCACCGGCGGACAGATGCTCGTCGAAGGGCACGACCACCACGCCCCGGCAGCGCGTCTCGAAGTGCTGAACGATGTCCTCGACCTTGATCATCTTTCCGGTCTCGCGGACCCCGGAGATCACGGTGAGGGACCGGGACACGAGGTCGGCGTACCCGTGCGCGGACAGCCAGTCCAGCGTCGTACTCGCGCTGCTCGCACCGTCCACCGACGGCGTCGAGATGATGATCAGTTGGTCGGCGAGGTCGAGCACCCCGCGCATGGCGCTGTAGAGCAGACCGGTGCCCGAGTCGGTGAGGATGATCGGGTACTGCCTGCCGAGCACGTCGATCGCGCGCCGGTAGTCCTCGTCGTTGAACGTGGTCGAGACGGCCGGGTCGACGTCGTTGGCGATGATCTCCAGGCCGGACGGCGCCTGCGAGGTGAACCGCCTGATGTCCATGTACGAGTTGAGGTACGGGATCGCCTGGACCAGGTCGCGGATGGTGGCCCCGGTCTCCCGGCGCACCCGGCGGCCGAGTGTGCCGGCGTCCGGGTTGGCGTCGATGGCGAGGATCTTGTCCTGGCGTTCGGTGGCGAGCGTCGAGCCGAGCGCGGTGGTCGTGGTGGTCTTGCCGACCCCGCCCTTGAGGCTGATCACCGCTATCCGGTAGCAGGACAGCACCGGGGTCCGGATCAGCTCCAGCTTCCGCTGCCGCTCTGCCTCCTCCTTCTTGCCGCCGATCTTGAACCGGGAGGACGCGGCGGCGGGCCGGCCGCTCTTCGCCTTCTGCCTCTTGTTGTTGAGCAGCCGGTCGGAGGACAGTTCCACGGCGGCGGTGTAACCCAGTGGCGCGGCACCGGGGTTGGTCATCTGCCGCTGGTCGTGCTGGATGGGCTGCGGCCAGGCGGCACCGGCGCGGGGGTCGACGGGCGGCTGGGGCGCCTGCGGCGCATGAGGGCCGTGTGGGTCCTGCCCGGACTGCGGGGCCTGGGCGTGGTCCTGAACCGGCGGGGCGGGCTGGGCGGCACGCGGGTCCTGGGGGGTGGCCTGCGGCTGCGGAGCGGGCCCGCCGGGGTGCGGCGGGAAGCCGTAGCCGCCGGGCTGGGCCGGGGGCACCGGAGGCTGGGCGCCGGGCTGCGGGAAGCCGTAGCCGGCCGGGGCGGGTGCCTGGGGGGCCGGGGGTGTGGGGGCGCCGGGGTAGCCGTAGCCGGCCTGCGCGTCCGGGGCCTGGGCGTGCGGGGGTTGGGGCTGCCCGGGGTAGCCGTAGCCGGCCGGCGCCTGCGGGGGGACGGGAGTGCCCGGCTGCGGGAAGCCGTAGCCACCCTGGGCGTCGGGCATGGGGGGCTGCTGCGGGAGAGACGGCCGACCGGGCTGCGGGAGGCGGTAACCGCCCTGGGCGTCGGGTGCGGGGGGTTGCTGTGCCGGGGGCTGCTGCCAGGCGGCGGGCGCGGGCTGCGGCGCCTGCGGCTGGAACGGCGGCTGCGGGCCGGGCACGCCGGCGGGACCCTGGGCGGCGGCCGGCTGAGGCTGCCCCTGCGGGTGCGGGTGCTGTTGGGCGGGTGCGGGCTCCGGCGCCGCGGTCGGCTGGGCGGGCCACTGGGCGGCGGGCGTGGGCGCGGCGGGCTGGTACGACGGCGGCAGCGGGGGCACCGCGGCCGGTGGCGTCGGCGGGGGAGCCCAGGCAGCGGGCACGGCGTCCTCGGGGGAAGGGGGCGCATCCTGCGGGGCAGGCGTGACGGGTTCGGCGTCCTGGGGCTGGGGCTGGGGCTCCGCCGGGTTCTCCGCTGCTACGGCGTCGGCGTCGCCGGACTCCTCGGCCACGGGGGCCGCCTCGTCCTCGGCAGCCTCTTCTTCGGCAACCTCTTCCTCGGTGTCGCCTTCGCCTTCGCCCTCGTCCTCGGTGTCGGGGACCGGGACGGCTTCCTGGGCGGCCTCGCCGCTGGGACCCTCGTGCTCACCGTGCTCACCGTGGGCGTCGGCCGGTTCGTCGGTGACGAAGTGCGGCGCTTCGTCCTGACCCGACGGATCAGACGCGTCGGTCTCCTCGGCAACCTCCGCGTCCGTGTCCTCGACCTCGGAGTCCCCCGCAAGCGCGTCGACGTCGGTGGCGGATTCTGACTCCTCGGCTTCTTCATCGGCCGCGCTCTCCTCCGCGGCCTCACTCCGGGGAACATCGGACTGCTCGGCGGCCCCGGCCATCTCACGCTTCAGGGCGACCGCGGAGAACCGCATGGTCGCGCCGCTCTCCAGGTCACCGTTGTCCGGTTCGGCCTCCGGCGTCCGCTTCTCGGCGTGGGATCGCTGCGGCTCGAAACCGGCCGGCAGTTCCGGCACGTCCGCCGCGCTCCCGGCGGGCGGCGCGGCAGGGGTGACCGGCACGACGGGCTCGGCGGCCGGCGCCCCCGCGTCCGCGCGGGGAGCAGGCGACGTGACCGGCGCGCCAGGCGTGGCGGTGGCCGGCGGGGTGAAGGGGCCGCCGGGCGCGGAGGCGGGCGGCGCGGTGAAGGGCGCGCCCGGAGCCGCCGCGGGCGCAGGAGTGAAGGGCGCTCCGGGAGTTGACGCGGGCGGAGGCGTGAACGGGGTGCCGGGCGTCGACGGGTACGACGTGCCGGGCACTGAAGTCGCCGACGGGGCACCGGGAGCCCCGGGGTGCGAAGCGGGCAGCGCGGTGAAGGGCGCACCGGGGGTTGACGCGGGCAGAGGAGTGAAGGGCGCTCCGGGGGCTGACGCGGGCGGAGGCGTGAACGGGGTGCCGGGAGTTGACGCGGGCGGCGGGCTGAAGGGCGCTCCGGGGTTCGACGAAGGCGCAGGCGTGAACGGCGCCCCAGGGTTTGACGCGGGCGCAGGTGTGAAGGGGGCGCCCGGAGTTGACGTCGGTGGCGGAGTGAACGGCGCGCCCGGCGCCGGCGCGGTACCCGGCCCGGATGCCGGGGCGGACGGCGGCGGGGTGAACGCGGCTCCCGGACCCGATGCCCTACCCCCCTGCTGGGCATGCGGAGGCGGCGTCAACCCGGGGATCGGCGCTCCCGGCGGGAACGGTGAACGGGGGTGACCGGAAGGCGTCGTACCGCTTCCCGGCCCAGCACCCGGCCCGTCGCCAGGACCCGAGCTGGCGGTACCCGCCCCGCCGGCCGCGCCGGAACCACCGCCGGACCCCTCACCGGACCCCGAAGCGCCCGGTGCCGGTCCGCCACCCCCTTCGGCGCCCCCCGAACCCCCCGCCGCGTTCTGCGTGTACCAGGCGGGCGGCGCGTAGTCGATCGTGAACTCGCCCGTCATCTCGTTGAGGGACTCCGCGTCGGGCTGGTCGTCGCCGGGTGTCGCCCAGCCCCCGCGGTTCCCGTCCCGGTCGCTGCTCACAGTTCCTCCTGATGTGGTCGAGCACCCTCATGCCGTGCCGGCGCGACGACCATGTCGTGTCGTTCTCAGCATCCGTATTCGTTTGAGGTAGTCCGATCCACCGGCTCTCCCCCTCGGGGCCCCACGCCGTGTTCACGGTCCCGACGTCGCACCCCCTCCCAGCCTAATCACCACCAGCCGCACCTCGGCAGGCCCGTCCGTCTCTCCGCGGACGTCCACCTGGTCACACCAGCCGGGCGATCGAAGAACAAAACGGGCAAGTGGCAGCAGTTCGGCCACCCTTGGTGACGCCCTGGCGTGGCCGGCGGTGGCGGGCCCGTCGCTGAGCAGGGGGGATAGGGTGAGGCGTGTTCGCGTGAGCACGGATGAACCGGCCCTGATACCGGGGACATTGCGCGCGGACGCCAGGGGGGACGGGGGAGTACGAGGTGTGCACGGCAACCGCCGCGGCCTTCCCCGAAGTTCTGCCGTACGCGTAGCGCGCAGCAGAGAAGAAGGGAACGTTCGGCGTGAGCTTCGGCCCACCTCCTTCCATCTGCACACAGTCCGCGCTGGCCGCCGACGGCGAGCGCAGGAAGCGGCGCGGACGCCTGTCCGGGATGCTGGCGGCCGTCGTGGCCGTCGCCCTGGCCGCGGGCGGCGCGCTGTTGCTGGCCGCGGGCGGCGGCAGGTCCTCGGGCCCCGAGCGGGCCGCCGCCCCGGCCCCTGACGCGATACGGCAGACCGTCGAGAAGGCCCCGGCCTCGCCCGAGGGCCAGGTGGTGGTCGACCACTACGAGGAGGACCTCCCCAAGGAGAGCGACCCCAGCCCGCTACGCGCCCGGCACCTGGGCCACCGGCAAGATCCTGGCCAAGGGCATCGGCACGAAGATCATCGGCGTGAAGATCGAACCCGGCTCCGACGAAACGGCCTGGACCCTCCAGCTCGACGGCCACCTCTGCGCCACCACCGGCCACGTGACCGCCGACGGCCGTACGGCGGTCGTGGTGCAGCCGGGCAAACGCAAGGGCACCAAGGACGCCGGCATCTGCGACGAGGTCGTCTTCGTCGACCTGAACACCGGCCGGAAACTGTGGACGGCCACGATGCCCTCGGCGCGCGAGGCCTACGTCACCAACACCGGCCTCACACTGGCCGAGGGCGTCGTCGCGGTGGCCTGGGGCCATGGCTCGGTGGCCTACGGCATGGAGCACGGCAAGCGGCTCTGGAACAGCACGACCGGCGCCAGGTGCGTCGACAAGGGCTTCGCCGGCGGCGGCGCGCTGCTCGCCCTGGAGAGCTGCGGCGAGGGGGCCGACACCACGTACCGGGTGCAGCGGCTCGCCCCGCGCACCGGTAAGCCCGAGTGGACCTACCAGGTGGCCGCCGGCGTCCAAGGACGTCTACCTGCCCTCCGCCGACCCACCGGTGCTCGCCGTCGCGGCCGGGGACACCCTCGTCACCGACCTCATCACCCTCGACGGCGACGACGGCGGCAAACTCGCCACCATCCTCATGGGCGGCGACGCCTACGACCCCAGGTGCGGCGACCGCTACTTCTCCGCGGGGTTCTTCGGCGACATCGAGAACTGCGACGGTGTGGTCGTCGGGGCCGACCGGGTCATCGTCACCAGCAAGGACCGGTCGGGGATCGGCCAACCGGAGAACTGGATCGTCGCGTTCGACCGCGGGACCGGCCGGAGCGAGGGCAAGCTCGACGGCCGTTCGCTGGAACCCGTCGTACCGCTGCGGATGAGCGGTGACCGGCTGCTGGTCCTGCGCAGCAGCCTCAGCGACATCGAACCGTCCGCGGTGCTGAGCTGGGATTCGCGGACCGGCAAGCAGACCCCGTACCTGCTCTTCGGCCTCCCGTCCGACGACGAGGGCGAACTCAGCGACCCGACGCAGTCGGACATCGTGGTGGAGCAGGGCAGGGTCTTCTTCGCGAAGCGGGAACTCGCCGCCGACGACAAGCACCCCAAGGACGCCGTGCTGTCCGTGCTCGGCATCGGCAGCGCCGGGGACGGCTGACCCCTCCACCGGGAGGCGGGACCCTGCCGGCCGGCGGCAACCTCAAGGCGCCGCTGATCCAGCTGATGATCGGCTGGGCACCGTCC
>NZ_JBEYFC010000176.1:0-16072 GCF_040634175.1 Streptomyces sp. NPDC007162 | reverse complement strand
TTCCCCCCCCGACGCTCTTCCGATCTGGGACGATCCCGCCTCGGCGCGTGAAGTCCGGCAGCGCGGTGGCCACCGCGCCGGAGAGGGAGAGCACGAGCACGAACACCGCCGTACGGATGCGGCAGCCGGTGGCCACGAGGTACAGCACCCACGCCATCGGCCCCAACGCCAGGAACCCGAGCGTCCCGCCCGGCGGGACTTCGGCCAGCGGGGTCAGCCACAAGGCCGTCAGTGCCGCGCCGAAGGCGGCGAGCGGACAGTGCCGGCCGGCTGCCCATGCCGCGGTGAGCAGTACGGCCGCGGCGGCTGCCGCCATGAGGCGAAGGCCGGTGCCGTGGTCCGGCAGAACCCAGGCCGACAGTCCGTACGCGGCGGAACCCGCGAGCTCCAGCGCGAGCCGGGTTCCCGGTCGTAGCCGTGCCGGCAGCGGGGGGCGCGGATCAGGACGCATGGCCCGAGCGTAGGCGCGCGGGGAGGGCGAGGGCATCGGCCCTGCGGCGTATGCCTCCAGGCAGATGCGTCGGGTACCGCCCGGCCGTCACCTTGAGAGCCCCTGACGAACGGAGAAGCCCGGTGACCGACGATTCCTGCACAGCGGCAGCGTCCGCTGTCGGCCTCAGCAAGATCTACGGCGAGGGCGGGACCCGCGTCATCGCCCTGGACAACCTCGGTGTCGAGTTCCTGCGGGGGCAGTTCACCGCCATCATGGGTCCGTCCGGCTCCGGCAAGTCCACCCTGATGCACTGCATGGCCGGCCTGGAACCGGTCACCGCGGGCTCCGCCCGGATCGGCGAGACCGAACTGGGTGGCCTCGACGACAAGCGGCTCACCTCGATGCGCCGGGACCGGATCGGTTTCGTCTTCCAGTCGTTCAACCTGCTGGCGACGCTCACCGCGCTGGAGAACATCACTCTTCCCCTGGCCATCGCCGGGCGAAAGCCCGACCAGGCGTGGCTGGACCGGGTGGTGGCGACCGTCGGCCTGGCCGATCGCCTCGGCCACCGACCGTCCCAGCTCTCGGGCGGCCAGCAGCAGCGGGTGGCCTGCGCCCGTGCTCTGGCCTCCGAACCGGAGATCATTTTCGCTGACGAGCCCACCGGCAACCTGGACTCGCGCTCCGGCGCGCAGATCCTCGCCTTCCTCCGCGACTGCGTGCGCGACCTCGGACAGACCGTGGTGATGGTCACCCACGACGCGATCGCCGCCTCGTACGCGGACCGCGTGGTGTTCCTCGCGGACGGCCGCATCGTCGACGACCTGCGGGCCCCGACCGCGGACAGCGTCCTGGACCGGATGCGTCGTCTTGACGCCGTGGCCCGCACCAGCTGAAGAGGAGCCGACCACCATGTATCGCACCGCACTTCGCCATGTGCGGGCCCACAAAGGCCGTCTGCTGATGACGACGCTGGCTGTGCTCCTCGGCACCGCCTTCGTCGCCGGAACCCTGATCTTCTCCGACTCCATCGGACAGTCCGTCAAGGACAGCGTCTCCGACAGCTACTCACGGATCTCGGTACAGGTCACCGACACCGCCGTGAACACGGACCCGGACTCGGGGGCCGGAAAACACACCGGCGCCCGGAACCCGCTGACCGAGTCCACGGTGCGCAGGATCGCCGCTCTGCCGGGAACGCGCTCGGCCCGCGGCACCGTCACCGGCTTCGCCGGGCTCTCCGACCCGCACGGCAACCTCATCGGCAGCCGCGGCAACACCCGGGGCGCCAACTGGGTTCCCTCCGCCGACGGACAGGACCCCCAGTACCCGATGGCACAGGGCGCCGGACCCACCTCGGCAGACATGATCGCCATCGATCGCAGGACCGCGAGCGACAACGACTTCAAGGTCGGCGACACCGTGCGGGCGGCCGTCAACGGGCCCGTGCTGGAGATGACGGTCACCGGCATCTTCACCACCGACGACCCGCAGGTCAGGGCAGGCGGCTCACTCGTCCTGTTCGACACCGCCACCGCGCAGCGCCTCTACCTCGAACCGGGCCGGTACGACAGCATCCAGGTCGTCGCGACGCCCGGCACCAGCCAGAACGAGCTGCGCGGTGAAATCCTGCCGGTCGTCCCGCACAGCGGGAACATCACGGTGAAGACCGGCGCCCGGCTCAACGCGGACATGGCCGCACAGTCGCTCAGCGACATGTCCGGGATGAGGAACGTACTGCTGGCCTTCGCCGGGATCGCCCTGTTCGTCGGCGTCTTCCTCATCGCCAACACCTTCACCGTGCTGATCGCACAGCGCACCCGCGAGCTGGCTCTGCTGCGGGCCATCGGAGCCAGTCGCCGCCAGATCACCCACTCGGTGCTGCTGGAAGCCCTGCTCGTGGGTGTCAGCGCCTCGGTGGCCGGCCTGGTCACGGGCATCGGGACCGGCGCCGCACTCCAGGGCCTCATGGGCTCCATGGGCAGCCATGTCTCCACCAGCACGCTGGTCGTCTCACCCACCACTGTTCTCGTCACCCTGCTCACCGGGACCATGGTCACCGTCCTCGCGACTCTGCCGCCCGCTCTGCGTGCCTCCCGCGTGGCCCCGGTCGCCGCGATGCGCAGCATCGACACCCCGGCCACCCACAAAAGCCTCGTCGCTCGCAACAGCATCGGCGTCGTCCTGGCCGGAGTCGGCCCGGCGCTGGTCCTCTGGGGGGCCGCCAGGGGCGGCTCGGCCGGTAACCTGCTGGTCGCGGGTGGTGCGGTGGGCACCCTGGTCGGAGTGTTCGTTCTCACCCCCGCGCTGTCCCGGCCGGCGATCGCGCTGGCCGGCCCGCTCTGTACCTGGCTGTTCGGGATCTCCGGCACACTGGCCCGGCAGAACGCGGTGCGCAACCCGCGGCGTACTGCCGCGACCGCCTCGGCACTCACCGTCGGTATCACCTTGATCAGCGCGTTGACGGTCCTCGGCGCGTCCGTCACCCACGCCATCGACAAGCAGGTCACCCAGAACATGAAGGCCGACTACGCGGTCAGCGCGCTGCTGAGTCTGCCGGTCGCTCCGACGCTGCTGCCCGCGATCGCCAGAACCCCGGGCGTGGCCGCGTACAGCGCGCTGGACGACCAGCGTCTCCGTACGGACGGCAAGGACCTTGCCGTCACCGGCGTCGACGCGAAGAGCTTCGATCAGTTGATCGTCCCGGACATGGCCAGCGGCTCCACCACGGCCCTCCGGCGGGGCCAGATCCTGGTCGACCAGGACCACGCCGTCAACGACGACTGGACTGTTGGCACTACGGTCCCGGTGACCTACCCGGACGGCAGCGGCGGCCGGCTGACGGTCGGCGGGATCTACCGGAACAGCGAGGTACTCGGATCCGTGCTGATGAGCCGGTCGGTGCTGAGCCCGCACACCACTGCGCCGTTCTACAGCACGGTCCTGGTCAAAGGGGTCACCGGGGCCACGGCGTCGCTGCAACAGGCGCTCAAGGATTCCACCGGCGACAACCCGCTCATCAACGTCCGCACCAAACAGCAGATGCGGGACCACTTCAGTTCGCAGATCAACCTGCTGCTGGACGCCATGTACGCACTGCTCGCCATGGCCGTGATCATCGCGGTTCTGGGCGTCGTCAACACCCTCGCACTCGCCGTACTGGAACGGAAGCGCGAGATAGGCATGCTCAGAGCGGTCGGACTGCACCGTAGCGCGGTGAGGCGGATGGTCCGCCTGGAGTCGGTCCTGATCGCGTCCTTCGGCGCGGCACTGGGCATCGCCATCGGCAGCTTCCTGGCCTGGGCCGGCGTCCGGCTGCTGAGCAGTGCGATGACCGGACTCACGACCGTCTTCCCGTACGAGCGACTCGCCGCGTACGTTGCCGGTGCGGCCCTGGTGGGTCTGCTGGCGGCGCTGTGGCCGGCCCGACGGGCCGCGAGGCTGAACGTGCTGGACAGCATCAGAACGGACTGATGCACGAGGGCGGACCGATGCCTTCGCGGTGGCTCGTAGAGCCGATATCCCGTCCCAAGCGTTCGCCCGCAACGTCCCGCCGACTGATCGCACGAGCCGGTGCACGTCGGGGACGATGCTCCACCCCGGGCCAGGGGTGGAGCATCGGCGCGTTGGAAGGGTAATCCGCTGTGCGGGGGTTCCATCCCCTTGGTCGGAGCTGGGCGGGCGCGGCTGCTGTTGTGACAAGGACCGCCAAGATCCTCGAAGGACTCATCATCCGTCGGCCGTGGGTTCGAGTCCCACCCGCCCCACCTGTGCAGGTCTCCGACCTGCGAAAGCGGTCATTTTGTCCTGCCGGATCGTCAACTTTGCCTGAGCGGACTGAATCCGCTGCGCACGAGTTCGGCCTCGTTGCCGGTGTCGGTGGTGCGAATACCCCCTGACCTGCACTGATGTTCCGGTTCGTAGCGGTTGGACCTTGCGGTATACGGCTCCTGTGGCTGGTTGGGCACTGGATTCTGGACGCCGGCTGGACGCGGGGAAACCGGAAGGGGGCGCTCCGGCGCCGATCCAACTACTGGAGCGTGCCGTTGCCGTTATGGCCGGTCGGCTTGGAGGAGAACGGCCCGTACGGAAACGGCCCCGGATCGCACCACGGAGTCGCCCTCCAGTGCCTCACGGTTTCGGCGGGGCATGTAAGCCGTAGATTGCCGACGTGGCCGAAGTGTGTGTGCCCGCCCGCTGGACGGCCTCGGTGGCGGCGGCCCTGTCCGTCACGTCCCGGGGCAGCGGAGGGATCGCCTCGCTGCGGGCGGCATGCGGGCCCGTCAGCAAGACGACGGGCCCATATGCACGATCGAGGTCCGTGGCCGCGCAGTGCCACAAGTCGCCCCGGTCTGCGACGTCCTAGGCGGCATCCCCCCCTGGGCCCCGGCCGAAAGGAGGACGGTGTGCCGTCCGTCAGGCCCGCTCCGGCGTCCCGGTGAGAGCTGCAGCGGGGCCCGGACCGCGCAGGCTGTCCAGCTTCTCGGCGTCGTCGGTTCCGTTGTCGGCCGAGTAGGTGACGATACGGAGGTCGGAGCCGGGGACCATGAGGACGTCGAGGTCGAGGGCCAGGTCACCGACCAGGGGGTGCTCGATGGTCTTGCGGTCGCCGCCATGGAGGCCTGCGGTCCCGTTGGACCACAGGCGGGCGAAGCGGGAGCTGCTGTGCAGCAGCCGGTCGACGAGTGCGGTGAGACGGGCGTCGTGGGGGTAGACCGCTGCCGTGACCCGCAGGTCGGCGACGAGGGACTCCTCCTCGGCCTCGTCGCCCGCCCAGGAGCGTATCGGCCAGGCGGCGATGGAATCGACCCGGTGACCGCCGCTGGAACGGAACATGCCGGCGACGAGATTGCCCTGGTCCCAGCCGTAGGTACGGGGGTCGCCGACGGTGGTGGTCCACATCCGGTTCCAGCTGACCAGCGTCCAGTCGGCGGCGTAGACCGCGACCGGCGCATCGCTCAGCTGCCGGACGAGCCGATGCACCCTCGGCGGCACGTGCAGCGGTACGCCGCCGCCGGCGGGCGGCGCGAGACTGGCACAGCGGAACAGGTGGTCGCGCTCGGATGTGTCCAGCCGCAGGGCCCTGGCCAGGGCGGTGACGACCTGGGCGGAGGGATTGCGGGCGCGGCCCTGTTCGAGCCGCACCACGTAGTCGACCGACAGACCGGCCAGCCGGGCCAGTTCCTCGCGACGCAGACCGGGAATGCGCCGGGCGGCGTCGGTCTCCAGTCCGCTCGCCAGGGGCGAAAGGCGCTCCCGCCAGCCTCGCAGGGCGACGCCGAAGTGGTTCGTCGATGCCATGCGGTCATCATCGTTCGAATTCTCTGCCCGGACAGGACAGTCTTTCTCACTTCTACGTAAAGCCGGGGGAGGGCCGGGAGGGCCGGGGAGGTCTGGCGGCGCCCCCGGTACGGCCCTACCGGTGGCGCGGGCGTTCGTGCAGGTGCAGCGCCGAGGGGTGCGACCGGTCGTGGTGGCAGGTGTCGGTCCCGGCTTTCTGGCCGTAGAAGTGGGTCATGGGGCGTCGGTGATCAGTGAGTCCTGGTTGGTGATCTCCCGCCGGACGCGGTCGCCCGCACCGGCGAAGAACGGCGGCAGGTGCCGCAGCGCCTTCTGGTAGGGGGAGGCGCCGAGGACGACCGGGAACGGCCCCTCGCTGTCGGCGGGAAGGCAGACGTCGGCGCGGACGAGATCTCCGGTGCGGGTGCGGACCTCGGTCTCGAAGGGCTCCACGTTCACATCGACCATGACGGTTGCGCTCCAGGCTCTTCCGAAGTGCGCGGGGCGATCGCGGTCACGGCTGGAGCGCGGCGTCCGGCGTGGCGTCGGGTGCGGTGCCTTCGGCGGCTTTCGCGGCACGGGCCCAGTGGGTCCGGGTGAAGGCGGCGGCGGAGTCCAGTGCCTCGTCGGCTTCGTCGAGCAGGGCGGCGAACGCCTGGAAGACGTGGGGGACTTGGGGCCAGACCTGGAGCGCGACGGGTACGTCGTGGTCGGCGGCGCGTCCGGCCAGTCGTACGGCGTCGTCCAGCAGGATCTCGTGCGAGCCCACGTGGATGAGCAGTGGAGGCAGGCCCGCGAGGTCGGCGAAGACGGGGCTGGCCAGCGGTTCGGTGCCGGGCGTCCGAGCGAGGTAGTCGCGGGCGCGGGTACGCAGGGCCTGCGGGGTCAGCGCGGGGTCCAGACGGGCCTTGCCCGTCGCACTGGCGCCGGACACTGTGAGGTCGGCCCAGGGCGAGAACACCGTGGCCGACGCAGGCTGGGGCAGGCCCGCCTCCCTGGCCGCGACCAGCGTTGCGACGGTCAGGCCGCCGCCCGCGGACTCGCCGACGAAGGCGATCCGCTCGGCGGGGATCGCCAGGTCGAGCAGCGCGCGGTACGCGGCCACCGCGTCCTCGACGGCCGCGGGGAACGGGTGCTCGGGGGCCAGCCGGTAGTCGACGCAGACGGCACGGGCACCGCAGCGCCGGGACACGTCCGCGGCCAGGCCCGCCGCGTCGGCCGCGGAACCGATGGCGTACGCACCGCCGTGGAAGTACAGCAGCGCGCGGGACGGATCGCTGCCGGGTGTGTCGACGGTGACGACGGGCACGCCGCCGAGGTGCCCGGGGGCGGTCGTGACATCCGCAGGCAGCGGTATCGAGGTCATCATCTCGTGGAAGACGGCGCGCGCTTCGGCCACGTCGCCTCCGACGTCGAGGGGTGCGTGGCGGAGCATCTCGTCGAGGGCGCGGCGTTGTTGCCCGGACATGGCGGTGCCTTTCGTACGGGGTGGATGCGCGGGTGGAGCGTGGGGGTGCCGGCGCTCAGCGCGGCGGGCCGAGGACGATCTGTCCGTACAGGTCGGCGGCCTCGGCCATCCGGTCCTTGGAGATCTCGAATCCTTCGGGCCGGGGGGCCGACAGGTCGCGTCCGGCGTGCCGGAACATGCCCTCGATACCGCCCGGAGTGCAGATCATCAACAGGTCCGCGGCGTCCGAGGTGATCCGGTAGCCGTGCGGGATGTTCCTGGGCAGGTAGACGATGCCGCCCTCCGACAGTTCCATCTCCTGGTCGTCCGACCACAGCAGTGCGGTGCCCTTGATGAGCATGAAGATCTCGTCCTCGCGGGTGTGCATGTGGTAAGGCGGCGCCTCGCCCTTGGCGACGCTGAACCGCCCGACGGTCAGCCGGCCCTCGGTGGCCGCGCTGTCCAGGAGTACGGCGAACTGGCCTCCGTCGAGCCATTCGAGTTTCTGCTGCTGGTCGGGCTGAGCGAGATAGGGCATGCTCACGACGACGTCCGTCCTGTGCGATCGGCGGGCGCTGTGCCCTCGCCGGTGGGAATGAGCGCGACGACGGGGATCACTCGTCGCGTCTTGCGCTGGTAAGCGGCGAAGCCCGGGTGACGGCGGGCCTGCTCCGCGAACGCGGTGTCGCGCTCGGCGCCGTGCAACTCCTCTGCCCGTACGGCGATTTCGTCTTCACCTACCTCGATCCGGACCTCGGGATGCGCGAGGAGGTTGTGGTACCAGTCCGGATTACGGTCGGAGCCCGCCTTGGAGGCGAAGACCAGATAGCGGCCCTGATCGGCCAGGTACATCATCGGATTCACCCGGGCCGCGCCTGAGCGCGCCCCTATGGTGTGCAACAACAGCACCGGGGCCCCGGCGAACCCCCCACCCAACTGTCCGTGGTTCGCGCGGAACTCCTCGATATTGCGTTCGTTGAATCCGGCTGTGTCAGCCATTGTCTCTCCGGCGGGGGAGGGGTGGACGGTCTGCGAGCCGGACAACGCGCGGTGTGCCGTGCCCGTGCCCTGCCCAGGTGGGGGCTCCGGGTTCGGATCTTCATGGTCCTCTGCGGGAACCCGCCGCCACCAGACGCGAGGCTGAGACCAGCAGTACCACCTGACGGTTTCGGAGCCTCGGGACTGCACGGCCCGACACCGTGCCGCGGGAGGCCGCCGAATACTTCGCTTGACGTCCTCGGGCAAACCGGACCCGGTGGAGGCGCCGGCCGGTTTCATGGGACAGATGAGTATGGAGCAAGTGCACGCGCTACGCTCGGCGCTCCGAGCGGTGAAGAGGCGGAGCAGCGCATGATCACAGCCGCGGGGCTGGCCGGATACGCGGTCCTGACGGGCGCCGTGGTGCCGCCCCTGCTGGCCAGGGCCCCGTGGGCGCACCGCGCGCCGGCCGCCGCTGTTCTGGCGTGGCAGGGCCTCATGGTGGCGTTCGTTGTCGCCACCGCCCTCTCCGTGTACCACGTGGTGACGGCCGAACAGCATGTGCACGACGGAGTGATCGGGCTGCTCACCGCATGCGGACTGCCCGCGGACGCCCCTTCGGCGGGCGACGCGCCCCTCACCGTCGACGACGCCCTGGCGATCACGGCACCCCTCATGGTCGTCCTACTGCCGGTCGGATGGCTGGTCCGGTGCGCCTGGCGGGCGCGCCGTGCGCTCAACCGCCAGCTGGACATGCTTGCTCTCGTCGGTGAACCCGCGCCCGAGTACGGCGCCACGATCGTCGACCACGGCATTCCCGCCGTGTACTGCCTGGGCGGACGCCGCGCCCGCGTGGTCGTCACCAGCGGCGTGCTGGACGTCCTCACCGAGGAGCAGTTGCGCGCCGTGCTGGACCACGAGCGCGCCCATATCGCGGGCAGGCACCACCTGTTGAAGATCCTGGTGGACGCGTTCTCGCGTGCTTTCCGCGGCCTGCCGCTCGCCCGGCACGCCAAGGAGCAGACGAACCTGCTGCTGGAGATGATCGCAGACGACCGCGCCCTGCGGCATCACTCCAGGGACGCACTGGTGACGGCGATGTGCGAGGTCGCGGCGGGACGAGCGCCCGCGGCGGCTCTGGGTGCGGGTGGCTCGGGAGTCCTCATCCGGCTGCGGCGCGTCCTTGCGCCGCAGCCCCGGCCGCATCGCGTCGCATGGCTGGGCATCGTTGTGGCCACGGTCGCGGCTCCGTTGCTGCCCCTGACAGTGGCGTGCGTACCCTGACTCTTCAGTACCCGCCCCATCCCCAACGGTTGAGCGTTTCACGCAGCAGGGGCGCCGACCCCGGCGGTATCAAGGACCGCCCGGCACTCCACATGGTGGCCGCGGCCCGCAAACGGGGTGCCCCCCGTCCCGGGGTGCCCCCCGTCCCGGGGTGCCGATCATCTCTGGTGCGCATCGGTTTCACAGCCCTGTTCCGGCCGACGCCAGGACGAGGACGGACGAGATCGGCGCGCGCTCCGGTAAAGGTCTCGCCATGTGCGTCCCCTGCGCCTGAACGGTCCACCGTCCACGAACGTACTAAGGGCATCAGTAGATAACCCATGTGACAAACAAGGGAGAACTCCGTGTCCCGGCACCGCATTGCCCTCGTCATGGCCTCGGGCGTCGCCTCGGCGTTGCTGCTCACCGCGTGTGGGTCGTCCAGTGGCAGCTCCACGAACACCGGCGCGGCCGCACCGGCGACCACCGCACCCGCCGAGACCACGGCGCCCGCCGACGGCGGTGCGTCCACCCCGAGCAGCAGCTCGGGGCACATGGTCAGTACGAACATGCTGATGTCCAAGACGATGTCCGGCATGGGAGCGGTGGTCACCGACGCCAAGGGCTTCACGCTCTACCGCTACGGCAAGGACCAGATGAACATGTCCATGTGCAGCGGTAGTTGTGCGGAGACCTGGATGCCGGTCATGGCGGACGGCACCCCTCAGGGGATGGGCGTGCAGGCCAAGATCGGCGTCCTCACCCGCGACGACGGCATGAAGCAGATCACCCTCGCCGGCTGGCCGCTGTACCGCTACATGGGCGACACCAAGGCCGGCGAGATGAACGGCCAGGGCAAGAACGGCACGTGGTTCGCCGTGAACCCGGCGGGCAAGAAGATGGCCGCCTCGGGGTGACGGGCGCTGCGTGCCCTGCGGAGGCCGGTCATCGGCCGATAATGTGTACGCAGCTCGCTTAAAGTCTGCTTAGTAGAACCACATACCCCACGGGGTATATTGGACGGGTCGTGTCGGACGAAACAGGACGCGGAAAGCGATGACGACAGCCACAGACCGGCGGGCCGGGCCCCGACGCAGCGCAGCGCGCTGCGTGCGGGCCGTGGTCGGCGCGCTGCTCGCCGCGCTCGCCGTACTCGTCCACCACGACACGACGCCCGCTGTCATGCCCGCTCACTCCATGAGCGCGATGGCCGGCACGGATCACGCCTCTGCCGCCATGACCCCGACGGCCGCCTCGGCCGCACACGGCACGGTCCTGAAGGCCGCGTACACCGCGATGGGCGACGAGGGCGGCGCCTGCTCGGGTCCCGGCATGCAGCACTGCTCGGCCGGGGACGTGGGCACGGCGAAACTCCTGCCGCAGCCTGCCGCTGTCATCGTCGTCCGGTCGGGTGCCTTCCCTTCCGTGTCCGCCCAGCGTGATCCGACCGGGACGTCGTACCGTGCGCCACCCGATCTCTCCGTCCTCTCCCGGCTGCTGATCTAGGCCGGATCCCGCGAGCCGCCGCCGCGTCCCCCTGGGTACGCGAGCGGTGCTGCTCGCGCGCGGTCCGACCGACGGCACACCGAGTAGAGGACTCCCCACGTGAACGACATGAACAGCATCAACCGCCGCTCCGTCCTGCTGGCCGGGCTGGGCGTCGCGGGCGCGGGCGCGCTCGCCGCGTGCAGCAGCGGCTCCGGCAACTCCACTTCCTCCCTGGTCAGCCCCGATGACGCGGTGGTCGCCGCCGCCGAGAAGAAGCGCAAGAGCACCGGCAGGACGCAGCAGGTGACCCTGACCGCCGCGCGCGCCATGCTCGACCTCGGCGGCGGGGTCATGGCGGCCAGCTGGGCCTTCGGTGGCCGGACTCCCGGCAAGGAACTGCGGTTGTCCGTGGGCGACACGCTCGCCGCCGAGCTGTCCAACCAGCTGCCGGACAAAACCACCACCTCCATCCACTGGCACGGCATAGCCCTGCGCGCCGACATGGACGGCGTACCCCCGGCCACCCAGGCCGCCGTACGTGCCGGCAGCAACTTCACCTACCGCTTCGTCGCCGACGCCCCCGGTACCTACTTCTTCCACCCGCACGTCGGCGTCCAGCTCGACCGGGGCCTCTACGCCCCGCTGATCGTGGAAGACCCCAGGGAGCCACTCCGGTACGACGACGAGTGGGTCGTAGTCCTCGACGACTGGGTCGACGGGGTCACCGGCACCCCCGACGAGGTCTTCGCCGAGCTCAAGCAGGGGATGGGCGGCATGGGCATGGGCGGCATGGACATGGGGGGTATGGACATGAGCAGTATGAGCATGAACAGCGGGAGTTCGGATGCGAGCGCCTCGCCGTCCGGCTCCGGCGGCATGTCGACGAAGTTCGTGCTCATGGGAGCCCGGAGCGAGCTGCTCGGCGGCGACGCGGGCGACGTGAAGTACCCGTACCACCTGGTCAACGGACGTGTCCCGGCCGACCCGGACGTGTACACCGGCAAGCCGGGCAAGCGGGTGCGGCTGCGCATCGTCAACGCGGGCGGCGACACTGCCTACCGGGTGGCGCTCGGCGGGCACAAGCTGACCATCACCCATACCGACGGATACCCCGTTCAGCACCAGCAGGTCGACGCCCTGCTCGTCGGCATGGGGGAGCGGTACGACGTCCTGGTCACCCTCGCGGACGGTGTCTTCCCGCTGGTTGCCCTCGCCGAGGGCAAGGACGCCAACGGTATGGCGCTGGTCCGAACCGGTTCCGGCAGGGCACCGATGCCGAACGTCCGCCCGGAGGAACTCGACGGCATGATCATGACCGCCTCGCGGCTGAAGGCGGCGGACGACGTCCGGCCGGCGACGAAGACGGCCGACCGGGTGCACCGTATCGAGCTGACCGGCGGCATGGGCACATACAACTGGGGCATCAACGGCAAGCGCTTCGACATGAGCAACCCGACCGCGAACCCCATCCTGGTCAAGCAGGGCGAGCGGGTCCGCCTGGACTTCGTGAACAGGACGACGATGTGGCATCCGATGCACCTGCACGGCCACACCTACCAACTCGGCACCGACGGTCCGCGCAAGGACACCACCATCGTTCTCCCGAAGAAGACGGTGTCCGTCCACTTCGACGCCGACAATCCCGGCCAGTGGATGCTGCACTGCCACAACGCCTACCACGGTGAGGCGGGGATGATGGCTCTGGTGGCCTACCAGGACTGACGAACGCCGGACCGGGCTCCTCCGTCCGCACTGCTTTCGCCGTACGGACGGAGGCGCCGGCGACCTCGGCCGGTTGCGCATGGCGATCCTGGCCCCGCCCCAGGTCGGCGTATTCCACCTCGCGAAGAGGCGGTCCGTCGCGTCTCCCCCCGCATCCGGCCTTCGTGACCCTGTCCTCCAGCAGCGCCGGTCACGTGTCGGCGCGTTTTCCCGCGTTGCGCAGAGCCTTGCGGAGTGCGGTGATCTCGGCGGCAGACATCTGGTCCACGAAGTGGGTCAGTGCCACCGGGCGGTCCTCGCTGGCACTCAGGGCGTCCTCCAGAAGGGCGGCCGCGTACTCCTCCCGTGTGCGGACCGGTTCGTACAGCCAGGCCCGGCCGTCTTTCTGCTCGCGCACCAGCCAGCCCTTGCTGTGAAGGATGTTGGCCACGGTCATCACGGTGGTGTAGGCGACGGGCCGGGTCCGGTTGATGTCGTCCACGACCTCACGCACGGTTGCCGGGCGCCTCCACCTCCACAGACGGTCCATGATCTCCGCCTCCAGATCACCCAGCCGTCGCATGCCCAGCGTCTCCTTCTGCACCGCGGTATTGGGAGTCATCGTAAGGGCTGCGGTACCGATGGTGGGGTGGCCCGAGGATGGACGGCCGGACGCGGCCGTCGCGAGCCTGTCGGCGGTGTCCCGTGCTGTACGGCTTCGGGAACGGAGCCGCAAGCACGCTCCGTCCGGCGCACAGCCCTGCCCCCGAAGCGATGCTCGCGTGGCCGCCGGTCGTCGGCTGCGGTGGGCGCGTGCGGAGGTGTCGTCGACGTCGGATCGCGCTCAGCGTTCCTTGGTCTCCTCCAGGACCGTCCGGCCGAGGAGCTGGTATCGGGCCGGGTCCCGGCGCTTGAGGTACTGCGCGTACCCGATGCCCGTGCCCGCGACCAGCGCCACCAGCCACGGAGTCGCCTTCAGCACCAGTGAGCCGGACTCCGTACCGGCCGCCGCGCCCATGTTGGACACCAGCAGCGCCACCACCGCGAGCATGGCGACGCCGCCGAGGATCGGGGCGGTGAGGGTCCTGAACCAGTGCCGGCTCTCGGGGTGGTTGCGGCGGAAGTAGACCAGCACCGCGAAGGAGCAGACGGCCTGCACGACCAGGATCGCCATGGTGCCGAGGATCGCGAGCAGGACGTACGTGCCGGTGTAGGGGTCCTTGCCGGCGGCCGCGAAGGCCAGCAGGAGCAGGGCGGTCACGATCGTCTGGACCAGGCCCGCGATGTGCGGGGAGCCGTGCCGGGCGTGGGTGCGGCCGACGGTGTTCTTCAGGGAGGGCAGGACGCCCTCGCGGCCCAGCGCGTACATGTAGCGGGCGGCGCAGTTGTGGAAGGCCATGCCGCAGGCCAGCGAGCCGGTGATCATCAGCCACTGCATGACGACGACCGCCCAGTGGCCGACGTACTGCTCGGTGGGGCCGAAGAAGAGCTGGAGGGGGTTGGCCGTGGAGACCTCGACGGCCTTGGACTGGCCGGTGCCGGTGATGGCCATCCAGGAGACGAAGACGTAGAAGACGCCGACGCCCAGCACCGAGATCATCGTCGCCTTGGGGATGATCTTCTTCGGGTTGCGGGACTCCTCGCCGTACATCGCCGTCGACTCGAAGCCGACCCACGACCAGAAGGCGAAGAAGAGCCCGAGCCCCGCACTGGTCCCCTTGAAGGCGTTGACCGGGTTGACCGGGTCGACGCTGAAGCCGTCCGGGCCGCCGCCGTGGAAGGCGACCGAGATCGCCATCGCGGCGAGGATCGTCACCTCGGTGGCGAGCAGGACGACGAGCAGCTTCTCGGCGACCGAGACGCCGAACCAGGTGCCGGTGGCGTTGATCGCCAGCATCAGGACCGCAAACGCCCACCAGGGGATGTCCGCGCCCGTCTGGTCCTTCAGCGTCTCCGTCGCGAAGGTCGAGAAGATGCCGATCAGTGCCGGCTCGAAGACGACGTACGCGAAGGTGGCGAGCAGCCCGGAGGCGAGTCCGACGGTGCGTCCGAGGCCGTAGGAGATGAAGCCGTAGAAGGCTCCGGTGGAGGTGATGTGCTTCGCCATCGAGGTGAAGCCGACGGAAAAGATTGCCAGTACGACCATTGCGACGAGGTAGCTCGCCGGGGCGCCGATGCCGTTGCCCGCCGACACCATGAAGGGCACGTTGCCCGTCATCGCGGTGATCGGCGCGGCCGTCGCGACGGCCATGAAGACCACGCCCAGCAGGCCCACGGCGTTGGGCTTCAGCCGGTGAACCGTGCCTGTCTCGTCTGTCCTCGCCGCTGGGGCGACTCCCTCGTCCACTGCCATCGTGCTAGGTCCCTCTCCTGCTGACGTGCTGGTGTGCCGGGCTGGACTCTGTCGGCCGAATGAGTCGGTCAGGGGTCTCGGGGTGTTAAATGTTTGTCAATCAGACCTTTAGAAGTCCGAGGAGATCTGCGGAAATCTGCTCGCAACACGCGGCTCGTACGGTCACCGCCATGAGCGTCCACACCACCACCGTCGGCGGCGAGCGCCACCGCTTCGCGTCCCTCGCCCGGCTGCTGGCCGCCGCGAGCCCGGAACGTTCCGGCGACCGCCTCGCCGGGCTCGCGGCCGAGTCGGCCCGGCAACGGGTCGCGGCGCGCTGGGCGTTGGCGGAGGTGCCGCTCACGACGTTCCTGACCGAGCCGCTGATCCCGTACGAGAGCGACGACGTCACCCGGCTGATCCTGGACACGCATGACGCGGCCGCGTTCGCGCCGGTGGCGGGGATGACGGTCGGGGAGTTCCGGGAGTGGCTGCTCGCGGCGGACGGTCCCGCGCTGACCGCCGTGGCCCCCGGGCTCACACCGGAGATGGTGGCGGCCGTCTCCAAACTCATGGGCAACGCCGACCTGGTCGCCGTCGCGCGCAAGGTGCGGGTCGTCACCGCCTTCCGCTCGACGATCGGCCTGCCCGGACGCCTGGCCACCCGCCTCCAGCCCAACCACCCCACCGACGATCCGGCGGGCGTCGCGGCCGCCCTGCTGGACGGGCTGCTGCTCGGCTCCGGCGACGCGGTCATCGGCATCAACCCGGCCACGGACAGCCCGAAGGCGGTACGGGACCTGCTGGACCTTCTCGACGGGGTCATCCAGCGGTACGCCATCCCCACCCAGTCCTGCGTCCTCTGCCACGTCACGACCAGTGTGGACCTGATGGAGCGCGGCGCCCCCGTCGACCTGGTCTTCCAGTCGATCGCCGGCACCCAGGCCGCCAACGCCTCCTTCGGCGTCACGCTCGGGCTGCTCGACGAGGCGTACGAGGCGGCCCTCGAACTGGAGCGCGGCACGGTCGGCCGGAACGTCATGTACTTCGAGACCGGGCAGGGCAGCGCCCTGTCGGCCGACGCGCACCACGGGGTGGACCAGCAGACGGTGGAGGCACGGGCGTACTCGGTGGCGCGGCGCTACGACCA
>NZ_JBEYFC010000175.1:0-16079 GCF_040634175.1 Streptomyces sp. NPDC007162 | reverse complement strand
GTCGGCGAGTTCCAGGACGCCCTTCTTGATGCCCTGGAGCTGGTCGCCGGTGCGGGCCAGGCTGAGCAGCAGGAAGGAGTCCACCATGTCGGCGACGGCCGTCTCGGACTGCCCGACGCCGACCGTCTCGACCAGGATCACGTCGTACCCGGCGGCCTCCATGACCACCATCGACTCGCGGGTCGCCTTCGCCACCCCGCCGAGGGTGCCCGCGCTGGGGGAGGGGCGGACGAAGGCGTTCGGGTCGGCCGCCAGCCGTTCCATGCGGGTCTTGTCGCCGAGGATGGAGCCGCCGGTGCGGGTGGACGACGGGTCCACGGCGAGCACCGCCACCCGGTGCCCGAGCCCGGTCAGCAGGGTGCCGAACGCGTCGATGAACGTCGACTTGCCCACGCCCGGCACCCCGCTGACGCCGACGCGCCGGGCCCGGCCGCTGTGCGGGAGCAGCTCGGTGAGCAACTCCTGTGCCTGCGCCCGGTGCTGTGGCCGGGTGGACTCGACGAGGGTGATGGCGCGGGCGATGACCGCGCGCTTCTGGTCGAGCACACCCTTCACATAGGCGTCGACATCGATCACAGGTCGTGCCCGAGTTCCGCCGACAGCCGCCGCACCAGGTCGTAGGCCGCGTCCGGGATCACCGTCCCGGGCGGGAACACGGCCGTGGCGCCCATCTCCAGCAGGGTCGGCACGTCCTGCGGCGGGATGACCCCGCCGACCACGATCATGATGTCCGCCCGGCCCTCCTCGGCGAGCTGCTCGCGCAGCGCGGGTACGAGGGTGAGGTGACCGGCCGCCAGCGAGGACACGCCGACCACGTGGACGTCCGCCTCCACCGCCTGGCGGGCGACCTCCTCGGGGGTCTGGAACAGCGGGCCGACGTCGACGTCGAAGCCGAGGTCGGCGAAGGCGGTCGCGATCACCTTCTGGCCGCGGTCGTGACCGTCCTGGCCCATCTTGGCGACCAGGATGCGCGGGCGGCGCCCCTCGGCCTCGTCGAAGGCGTCGACCAGGGCGCGGGTGCGGTCCACGTTCGGGGACTCGCCTGCTTCGTTGCGGTACACACCGGAGATCGTACGGATCTGGCTCGCGTGCCGGCCGTACACCTTCTCCAGGGCGTCGGAGATCTCGCCGACGGTGGCCTTGGCACGGGCCGCGTGCACCGCCAGCTCCAGCAGGTTGCCGTCGCCGTCCGCCGCCCGGGTGAGGGCGTCGAGCGCGTCCCGGCACGCCGTCTCGTCCCGCTCCGCGCGCAGCCGCCGCAGCTTCTCGATCTGCTGGGCGCGCACCGAGGAGTTGTCGACCTTGAGGACCTCGATCGCCTCGTCGCTGTCCACCCGGTACTTGTTGACGCCGATCACCGGCTGCCGTCCGGAGTCGATCCGGGCCTGGGTGCGGGCCGCCGCCTCCTCGATGCGCAGCTTGGGAATGCCGGCGTCGATCGCCCTGGCCATGCCGCCCGCCGCCTCGACCTCCTGGATGTGCGCCCAGGCCTTGCGGGCGAGGTCGTAGGTCAGCCGCTCCACGTAGGCGCTGCCGCCCCACGGGTCGATGACCCGGGTGGTGCCCGACTCCTGCTGGATGAGCAGCTGGGTGTTGCGGGCGATGCGCGCCGAGAAGTCCGTCGGCAGGGCCAGCGCCTCGTCCAGGGCGTTGGTGTGCAGCGACTGGGTGTGCCCCTGGGTCGCCGCCATCGCCTCCACGGCCGTGCGCGTGACGTTGTTGAAGACGTCCTGCGCGGTCAGCGACCAGCCCGAGGTCTGCGAATGGGTGCGCAGGGAGAGGGACTTGGAGTTCTTCGGCTCGAACTGCGCGACCAGCTTGGCCCAGAGCAACCGGGCCGCCCGCAACTTGGCGATCTCCATGAAGAAGTTCATGCCGATCGCCCAGAAGAAGGAGAGCCGGGGCGCGAACGCGTCCACGTCCAGGCCCGCCTCCCGGCCCGCCCGGATGTACTCCACGCCGTCCGCGAGCGTGTACGCCAGCTCCAGGTCGGCCGTCGCACCGGCCTCCTGGATGTGGTAGCCGGAGATGGAGATCGAGTTGTAGCGGGGCATCCGCTGCGAGGTGTACGCGAAGATGTCGGAGATGATCCGCATCGACGGCTTCGGCGGATAGATGTAGGTGTTGCGGACCATGAACTCCTTGAGGATGTCGTTCTGGATGGTCCCCGCCAGCTTCTCGGGCGGTACGCCCTGCTCCTCCGCCGCCACGATGTACAGCGCCAGCACCGGCAGCACGGCGCCGTTCATCGTCATCGACACGGTCATCTTGTCGAGGGGGATCCCGTCGAACAGCTGGCGCATGTCGAGAATCGAGTCGATGGCCACGCCCGCCATGCCGACGTCACCGGTCACCCGCGGGTGGTCGCTGTCGTAGCCCCGGTGCGTGGGCAGGTCGAAGGCGACCGACAGGCCCTTCTGACCGGCCGCCAGGTTGCGCCGGTAGAACGCGTTGGACTCCTCGGCGGTGGAGAAGCCCGCGTACTGGCGGATGGTCCACGGCTGGTTCACGTACATCGTCGGGTAGGGGCCGCGCAGGTACGGCGCGACACCGGGGTAGGTGCCCAGGAAGTCCAGGCCCTCCAGGTCGCGTCCGGTGTAGAGCGGCTTGACCCCGATGCCCTCCGGGGTCTCCCACACCGGCAGGTCACCGCCGGCCGCCCGCCACCCTTCGGGGCTGCCGTCGGTGACGGGGCTCCCCAGTTCGATGCCGGAGAAGTCGGGGATTCCCATCAGGACACTCCCATGCGGTCGAGGGTCTCGGACAGCACGGCCACGGCGTCGCAGCCCGCGAAGACGTACGAGTCGACGCCCGCGTACGCGCCGCGGCCCGCGAGGACGACGTGCCGGGCACCGGCCGCCTTCAGCGACTCGGCGGCGGACTCGGCCTCTTCGGCGTACCGGTCGTCGCTGGAGCAGAGCACGGCCTCGCCGGCGCCGCTCTCCTGGAAGCTCCCCGCGGTGACGGGCTCGATGCCGCCCGCCTGGAAGAGGTTCGAGGCGAAGGTCGCCCGGCCGGTGTACTCGGCGGCGGAACCGAGCGTGGCGAGGTAGATGCGGGGGCGGGCGCCGGTCGCCGCGAGATGGGCGTCGGAGCGGGCCCGCAGTTCCTCGTACGCCTCGTCCCGGCGCACCCGGGGCAGGCCGCCCGACGGGGGCTCGGGCGCGGGCTCGCGCTCCACCGGCTTCTCGGCGAGCAGCGGGAACTCGCTGACGCCGGTGATGGGTTCGCGCCGCTTGGCGAGCTTCTTGGAGCGCTCCGCCCAGGTGGCCGCCAGGTCGGTGCGCAGCCGGCCCGAGCGCAGCACCGCCGCCTGGCCGCCGTCGCGCTCGATCGTCCGGAAGAACTCCCAGCCCGCGTGGGCGAGTTCGTCGGTGAGCCGCTCGACGTACCAGGAGCCGCCCGCCGGGTCGATCACCCGGGCCAGGTGCGACTCCTCGACGAGGATCGTGGAGGTGTTGCGGGCGATGCGCCGGGCGAACGCGTCCGGCAGGCCGATCGCGTGGTCGAACGGCAGCACGGTCACGGAATCGGCGCCGCCCACCCCGGCGGCCAGTGTCGCGATCGTGGTGCGCAGCATGTTCACCCACGGGTCGCGGCGGCTCATCATCACCGGCGAGGTGACCGCGTGCTGCACCTGGGCGCCCGCGTCGGCCGCGCCGCTGACCTCGGCGACCCGTGCCCACAGCCGGCGCGCGGCGCGCAGCTTGGCGATCGTCAGGAACTGGTCCGCGGTCGCCGCGTACCGGAACTCCAGCTGACCGAGGGCCTGTTCGACGCCGAGGCCGGCCTCGGTCAGCTCCCGCAGGTAGGTCACGCCGGTGGCCAGCGAGGCGCCCAGCTCCTGCGCCGCCGAGCCGCCCGCCTCGTGGTACGGCAGCGCGTCCACCGTCAGCGCCCGCAGACCCGGGAACTCCTCGGCCGTGCGCCGGGCGAGCGCGGCGCCGGGGGCGAAGTCCAGGGACTCACCCGTGCGCGCCTCGTACCCGAGCGGGTCGGCGCCCAGGTTGCCGCGTACGGCCCCGGGGGCGACGCCCTTCTCGTCGCACAGCCGCAGCAGCTCGGCGGCCGCCGCCTCGGTGTCGCGGCCCGCGTCCAGGACCACCGGCGCCAGGTCGAGGTAGACACCGTCGAGGGCGCGGGCGAGGCCGGACACCGGGATGCCGCCCCGGCCCACGAGCAGCCAGAGCGAGGTGACGCCGTTCTCCAGGTCGGCCAGGACCGCGCCGTCGGGAGCCGCCGCGTGCCGCTGCCGTATGTCCCAGCCGCCCGCGGCGCTCCCCTCGGGGCGGCCGCCGCGTACGTACGGCGGGAAGCCGGGCAGGCCGGCGTCGGGCGCGGTGTCGTGCGCGGTGTAGAGGGGGCGGGTGCGCAGCCCGTCCTCCAGCGCGGTGGACAGGGCGTCCTCGGCTGCCTCGCCCGAGACTTCCTTGCCCGACTTGCGCAGCACGCCCTCGACCAGGCGTTGCCACTGCTCGTGCGTCGCGTCAGGGAACTCGGCGGCCAGTGAGAGCCCGTCGTCAGGCAGGACCGTCATGCTCGGATGCTAGGGCAGACTGCCCGGACGGGCCCGGCGGCACGGCTGTGACCTTGCCCTCGCCGTCGCTGTGACCTGGGCCTCGCCGGGTGAGCTGACCTGATTCGGAGGGCGGATCTGGCTCGTTCGCGAGGTCGGGGACCAGCGCGCTCAGCGCCTCGCGCTGCTCCGGACCGATGACGTGGCCGACCGCGTGCCTGACCGTCTCCGCGAGGTCGGCGGAGGCCTCCCGGAGCTGCCGGCGGCCCTTGTCGGTGAGGCCGACCTCGATGCCCCGCTTGTCGCCGCAGACGGACCTGCGGGTGACCAGGCCGGCATGCTGGAGGCAGGCGATCTGGTAGGTGAGGCGCGTCTTGGGGCGGCCCAGCAGCTCGGCGACGCGCGTCATGCGCAGGCCCTCGTGCGGCTGCTCGGCCAGCAGGCACAGGATCAGGAACTCGTCGTGCGAGACGTCGAGGGTGCCCTTCACGACCGACCGCAGCCGCTGCTCCGCCGCGCCCGTGGCGGCCAGCAGCACCATCCAGGCACGCAGCTCGGCCGGGAGCAGACCGCCGCCGCCCGCCAGGGACGGACATTCGGGCAGCTCGACGGGGTGTTCCTCGGGTGCGGCCATGCATCGATACTACCCGTTGTCCAAATTTGGATATTGGGCTAGCGTGACAGTCATCCAAATTTGAACATCGATTGATCGGAGCACGGCCATGACCGCCACCGTGGAAACCGGCCTCTGGCAGCTCGACCCGACCGCCTCCGCCGTAGCCGTCCGACACAAGAGCGTCTGGGGTCTGGTCACCGTCAAGGGCACCTTCACCGGCGTCAGCGGCCGGGGCGAGGTGGCCGCCGACGGCACCGCCGCCGGCACCCTGGTGATCGACGCGGCCTCGCTGGACACCAAGAACAAGAAGCGCGACGACCACCTGCGCTCGGCCGACTTCCTCGACGCCGCCAACCACCCGGAGATCACCTTCGCGGTGCGCGGGGCCGAGCGGGGCGCGGGTGACTCGGTGCGGGTCGACGGGCAGCTGACCGTCCGGGGCATCAGCCGGCCCCAGCAGGTCACCGCGAAGCTGGTCTCGGCCGATACCGAAGGGCTGACGCTGGAGACCGAGTTCCAGGTGATCCGCGAGGAGTTCGGCATCACCTTCAACCAGATGCGCATGATGGGCGGCCCGACCACGGTGACCGCCACCCTGCGCTTCACGCGTGCGGCGGCCTGAGGCGCGACCCGTCGGGCGGCCCGGGACCGCAGGCACGCAGCGCGCTAGCCGGCCGCTCTGCGCAGCCTGACGTCCTGGCTGGACAGCGTCTGCGGGTCCGCGGTGAAGGCGCGCAGCCGGATCCGGGTGCTCGGCTTGGCGGGGATGCCGAACCGGCCGTTCGCCGGTCTGAGTTCGACGCTCGCCGTGCCGTGCCCGGGAATCGTCGCCGGGCCCCGCACCAGCAGCCAGTACATGCTCATCCCCTGACCGGTGGTGAGCGTGTAGTGCGGGGTGAGCGGCACGCTCCCGGTGTTGACCACCTTCAGCGTCATCGACCTGACCACCGCGGCCTGGTGCTTCGCCCGCCGCAGCGAGGTGATCTCCATCCGCAGCGGCGGCCTGCCGGTCGCCGCGAGCGCCGCGCTCACCAGCGCCGGGACGAGCAGCAGCACGACCGCGCCGGCCGCCGCGGGGCGGCGGCGCAGGCCGGCCGGCAAGGCCGGGCGCGGCTGCCAGGCCCGCTCGAACTCCGGCAGCGGAGCGGTCACCGCCGCCGCCAGCCACAGCGGGGTCATCAGCAGGTAGTAGCCGTCCTGGGAGCGGGTCGCGAGGAAGAAGGCCAGCCACGGCAGGACGGTCGCGGCCGGTCCGAGCCGCCGCACGAAGAGCACGAACAGGGCGAGCAGGGCCGCCGCGAGCAGCAGGCTCGCGTACGAGTACCAGTCGAGCCGGTCGCTGCCGTTCGTGTAGTACAGCGAGATGTCGACCAGACCCTGGCCGTGCACCACGGCGCCCTGGATCAGGGGCAGTGCGATCCCGCGCAGCCAGCGGCCCGGCTCGGACACGATGAAGTACGCGTTGATCAGCAGCCACACCGTCACGGCCACCCCGGCGACCCGCAGCACCACCCCGGCGGCGGCCCGGCCGCCCAGCTCGCCGCGCCGCACCGCGTAGATCCCGGCCAGCAGGAACGGCGTGATGAACCACGGCAGTTGCTGGGCCGCGCAGGCGGCGCCGAGGCACGCGGCCCGGGCGATCCCGGCCGCGCCCAGCCGGCCGCCGCGCCCGATCCGCGGCCAGCGCACCGCCACCGGGATCAGCAGGGCCAGGGCGATGACCGCCGGGTAGCCGACCCGGGCGTACGCCGTCAGGAGGCCGAAGCCCAGGCAGGACAGCGTCGCCGCGGACCGCCACGGCACCGGGAGCAGCCGCCACAGCGCGATCGTGCCGGCGATCAGGGCGCCCGTGCACGCCGCCGTCGCCGGGGCGCCCTGGTGGCCGAGCCACAGCAGCGGGGCGGTGAGCAGCGGTGCCAGCGGGGGATAGCCGTACGTGTAGTCGTAACCGCCGCTCGTCGTCGGCGTGAGCGCGATGCCCGTGCCGTGGAACAGCCACGGCCAGGGGTGGCCGTAGACCGCGTGGCCGGCCACCAGTTCCCTGGCGGCCTGGGTGGTGAGGGCGCCCTCGTCGCCGCCGCCGTGGTTCAGTGCCCAGCCGCATACGGCGAGGACCACCGCCGTGACCAGGACCAGCAGGTCGAGCCGGGCCAGCGAGCGGGTCCTGCGGACCGTCAGCGTCAGTACCCCGGTGACCAGGATGGAGACGTAGCAGACGGAGATCAGGGCGGCCAGGACCAGGTGGTGCGTCGCGGCCTGGGTCCAGATCGAGCGGGTGCCGATGAACAGGCCGATGTCGGCGAGGAGGGTGAGGACGCGGTGCCAGTGCGCGGGGGCACCGGCGTCCCCGGGAGCGGCGGACACCGCCGACTGTGTCCGCCGGCCGGGTGCCACCTGTTGAGCTTCTGCCAAGTGCACGCACCGGACGGTAATCGCGGGCGGTGAACGAGGCGTCGCTGGAGGTGAAGAGTCCGGTGTGAGGCCAGTAAGAAGCCGCCAATGCGCTGCAATCGGCGCAATAGTACGAAGATTCCCCTCTGGTGCGGTATGACCTGCGCATCCGTTCGCGCTTCGTGTCGCTGTTGGGCCGAACGGGTGACTTGGCGTAAGAATTGGCTGGTGCAGGCATTGGGTGCGAGTCAGGTCAGGGGGAGCCGGTGAGCCGTTACGACGTCACCGATGAACAGTGGGAGGGGCTCGCCCAGGTGGTGCCGCTGCGGGGCCGGGACGCCTGGCCGTCGGCCGTGGGCCACCGCGCCCTGCCGGACGCGGAGACCGAGACGCGCCGCCGGTTCGTCGTCCTGCGGGTCAACATCTTCGCCGACGCCCGCGAGGTCGCGGAGACGCTGATGGCCGGGATACCGGTGCTGCTCGACCTGACCAGTGCGGAGACGGAGGTCGCCAAGCGCGTCCTCGACTTCAGTACGGGCGTGGTCTTCGGCCTGGCCAGCGGCATGCACCGGGTGGACCGCAATGTGTTCCTCCTGACTCCGCCCGGCACGGAGGTGAGCGGCCTGATGCAGGACGCGGGCGCCTCCGGCGGCTGAGAAGCGGGCCGCCGGGACGAGGGCGGCTCCGCTGCGGGGATCCCGGTGATACGAAGTCGGTTCCGGCGTCGGCGGGCGGGTTCGCCCACCGGGCGTCGGTGCCGGGGTGGGCGCTCGGGTGGCCGTGTGCGGCGTCGCTCGATCGGAGGAAGGGGCGGTGGGCGGAACGGTTCGGCTGCTGGGCGGAGTCCTACGGTCCGCATATGGCCGCCCCCTCCGCTGCTTCCTCGCCGCCCACCCCTCCCGACGCCACTGATCCCTGTCGTTCCTCCGGGGCCCGGGCCCTTTCCGCGCCGTCGTCGCTGACCGCCCCGGGGCCCCCGGCCGCCGCCCTCCGCCGCGACCCCCGCCCCCGGGTCACCGAACTCCGGCTCTCCGCCTTCGCCCGGCACCGCGGCGCCGGCTTTCCGGTCGGGCAGGTCACTCTCCTCGCCGGGCCCAGCGGAAGCGGGAAGAGCACGGTGCTCGCGGCCTACGAGGCGCTCGCACGGCTCGGCGGCGGCGCCGCGCTCGCCGAAGTGTTCCCGGATCCCGGCGCGCTCGTACCGGAGCGGGCCCGGCCCGACGCCCAGCGCCGCCGCGGGTTCCGGATCGGCTGTACGGCCGACGGCGCCGAGGGGCCGGTACGGCTCGACGTCGCCGTACAGGCCGAGCCCGAACTGCGCATCGTGGGGGAGCGGCTGACCGCCGGGGGACTGGTGCTCCTCGAGACCGCCCTGCGGGATCCGGGCCGCCGGGCCGTCCAGGCCGCGTGGCACACCGCGGGCACCGCCCCGGTCACCAGGGCCCCGCTGCCCGACGACCGCCTCGGGACCGCGCTGCTGCCGTTGCGCGTCGCCGGGAAGACGGACGGCCAGCGGCAGGTCCTCGCCGCCGCCGAGCAGATGGTCGTCGCCCTGCGGTCGGTGTTCCCCTGCGACCCGCGGCCCGAGAGCATGCGCGTCCCGGTCCTCACCGGATCCGGCCGGCTGCTGCGCGGCTGCGACAACCTCGCCGACGTCCTGTGGCGCACCCGCGCCGAATGCGGCCGACGGCACGGACTTCTCGTCGACGCCGTGCGCACCGGCTGCGCGGGACCGGTGACCGACCTGGTGGCCGAGCTGCTCGGCGACGGCACGGTACGGGCGCTGCTCGACCGCGGCGACGGCCACCGTACGGAGCTGGCGCGGCTCGGCGACGGCGAACTGCGCTATCTCGCCCTCGCCCTGGTCCTCTTCACCGGCCCCGGCGTCCTCGAGGTCGACGCCCCCGGTGAGGTCCCCGACGCCATGCGCGGCCTCACCGTCCTCGCCGACGGCTTCGACCGCTGCCTCGATCCCCGCCAGCGCGCCGAACTCCTGCGCACGGCGGTCCTGGTGGGCGAACGCGGGCACATCCGCTTCGTCGGCGCGGTCGGCGACGCGTCGTGGGCGGACGGAGCCGGGGCGATCACAGTGGTACACCTGGAGGCGTGAGCGACGAACCCCTCGACGTGGCGAAACTCCAGCGCCGGCTGGCCGATTTCGCCGCCGCCCGCGACTGGCGGCAGTACCACACCCCCAAGAACCTGGTGGCCGCCCTCAGTGTGGAGGCCTCGGAACTGGTCGAGATCTTCCAGTGGTTGACCCCGGAGGAGTCGTCCCGGGTGATGGCCGACCCGGGTACCGCGCACCGGGTCACGGACGAGGTCGCCGACGTCCTGTCCTATCTCCTCCAGCTCTGCGACGTCCTGGACATCGACCCGCTGGCCGCGCTGTCCGCCAAGATCGACCGCAACGAGAACCGGTTCCCGCCCGCCTGACACCCCGTCGGTCCGGGGCACCTCCCCGCACTCATGGTTGACGCTCGGTAACCAAAATCTCGCCCGAATCCGAATTGTTGTCCACAGATTTCCGCCTTCCTCTGGCTTCGCGTCTCGCACACCCTCACTCTGGGTAGTGAACTACTGAGTGCGGCAAGGCAGTTCGGACCGACGGGGACGGGGCGACGGATGGACGCGACGCGGCTCATCGTGGCGAGCAGACGAGCGCTGGCGCACGGCGCGGGTGTGGCGGAACTGATGACCGAGGTGTGGCAGGCCCAGGCCCTGGCCCAGGCGATCGGCAGCCGGCTGGCCGTCTCGGGTCCGCCCGAACTGCGCGGTGAGGCCCTCGGACTGACCGAGCTGGCGGGCCGTGGCTGCGGCGTCCTCACCACCCCCGACCTGGACCCCGGCACTCTGCGCGCCGCCCAGCTCACCGAACTGGACGACGCCCGCGTGACGCTGCTCTCCCTCGGCGCCCTGCTCGCCGAGGCCGGCATCGCCCTGGTCGGCATGGCCAGCGCCGCGGCCGACGAGACGACGTACTGGCAGTGCATGGAGGCCATCGACGCGGCCGACGAGTCCCGCGACAGGGTCCTGGAGATGCTCCGCAAACTCGCGGCCCGCGAGGAGGTCCACGACGGCTAGGAGCGTGGGTCGGTAAACAGCCACCAGGTGATGCCTTCGCCGATCTGGACGAGGCCGCATTGCTGATAGAGCTTTTTGCCTTCAGGGGTCGCGTTGAGCACGACGTGGTCGGCCCCGGCGGAGGCGGCGGCCGCGGTCACGGCGTGCAAGAGGCCGGTGCCCAGGCCGCGGCGGCGGAAGGCGGGCCACACCGCCATGTCGAAAACGCCGGCCAGGTCGCCGGTCAGGTGGGACCACGCCCGTCCGGCGAAGTGTCCACCGGGGCGGTGGGTGTAGGCGGCGGCATACCAGCTGTGTTGGGGGCGCACGCAGGCCAAGGCGAGTTCGGCCCGATAGTCGGCGAACTCGCCGGTGTAGTCCTGAGTGTCCTCTTGAAGCTCCACACGCGGATCGCCATCCCCACCGATGGCGACGGCGATGTCGGCACAGGCAGCGGTCATCCACCACGGGGACCAGCCGCGTTCGAATCCCGCTGCCGCCAGCGGGGCCGCGTCGACATCCAAGCCGAGCCATACGCCGATCCCGACATCGAGGTCTCGGGCCAGGGCGACGCCGCGGGCCACCGCTGCCTGCGGCAGAGTGCGCGGGAACATCAGGTGCATGCCTTCGCGGTCCGTTGTCCAGGTCAGTGGGCCGTCTTGCCAGACCCGGCCGCCCAGGACCTCGGCGCGAGTGCGATACCAACTGGTCTGAACGTGCTCGCAGTCGCGGACGGTGATCTCACGGGTCATCCCTCATCCTTATCAGAGGGCCGGCCTCGGCGGACACGGCAGAAGCACGGCCCCGACGATGCCGGCCCGCCGAGAGTTCGTGATCTTTCGCATGGGAAGACCTTGGTATGTCTGGTGGGAATACTCTGTTCGAAGCGGATCCGGCGGCCGTGGTGAAGTCACAGACTGTGCCGAAAGCGTTGGTGAACAGGACGTTCCGGGTGTTCGCCCCGGATCGGATGCTGTTGCTGCCGCCGTCGCTGGACGCGTGGCTGCCCGAAGAGCATGTGGCCCGGTTGGTCGCCGAGCTGGTCGACGACGTTCTGGACCTGACGGCGATCCGGGCCGACTGCACCGACAAGCGCGGCTACCCACCCTACGGCCCCCGGCTGATGGTGCGTCTGCTGAGGCCGCCGTGAGTTTCTCCGTCTGCTGGAGCAGCCTCTTCGGCGATCAGCCCCCGGGGCTGACGGCATTCACTCGACGGGGGACGGGCGCGGCGGCGGTGCCGGTGCGGTCGCCGGGGCCGGGGCCGGGCAGGATGGACGCATGGACCTTCGCATCTTCACCGAGCCCCAGCAGGGCGCCAGCTACGACACCCTCCTCACCGTCGCCAAGGCCACCGAGGACCTCGGATTCGACGCCTTCTTCCGCTCCGACCACTACCTGAGGATGGGCGACGGCGACGGCCTGCCCGGTCCCACCGACGCCTGGATCACGCTCGCCGGGCTCGCCCGGGAGACCAAGCGGATCCGGCTCGGCACCCTCATGACCGCAGGAACCTTCCGCCTGCCCGGAGTCCTCGCCATCCAGGTCGCCCAGGTCGACCAGATGTCCGGCGGCCGGGTCGAACTGGGCCTCGGAGCGGGCTGGTTCGAGGAAGAGCACAAGGCGTACGGCATCCCCTTCCCGAAGGAGAAGTTCGGCCGCCTGGAGGAGCAGCTCGCGATCGTCACCGGCCTGTGGAAGACCGAGGTCGGCGAGACCTTCGACTTCCACGGCACGTACTACGACCTGACCGGCTCGCCCGCGCTGCCCAAGCCCGCCCAGGCCAGGATCCCGGTGCTGATCGGCGGCCACGGCGCCACCCGCACCCCCCGGCTGACCGCCAAGTACGCCGACGAGTTCAACATGCCGTTCGCCTCGGTCGAGGACAGCAAGGCCCAGTTCGGCCGGGTGCGCACCGCTGTCGAGACCGCCGGCCGCAAGGGTGACGAGGTGACGCTCTCCAACGCCCTCGTGGTCTGCGTGGGCAAGGACGACCAGGAGGTCGCCCGCCGTGCTGCCGCGATCGGCCGCGAGGCCGACGAGCTGAAGACGAACGGCCTGGCCGGCACCCCCGCCGAGGTCGTCGACAAGATCGGCCGCTACGCCGAGGTCGGCTCCCGCCGGATGTACCTCCAGATCCTCGACCTCTCCGACCTGGACCACCTGGAGCTGATCTCCGCCCAGGTCCAGTCCCAGCTGTCGTAACCGGTCCGGATCCGCGCATCCGGCCGGCTGTGACACGGCTGTGACCGGAGCTATGGCTTCCGTCACAGTCGCCCGGGGTCCGCCCTGATGGGGTGACCGGATGCGCAACCCCCGCCCCCGCCCCCGCCCCCGCCTCCTCGCCCCCCTCGCCGCCCTGCTCCTGGCCACGGCGTGCGGCGCGGAGCACGCGGACCAGGACCGTGGTGCCGGAGCGGCCGTCCCGGCACCCCGCGCCACCGTCACCGACCCGCCGGTGGACGGCGTACGGATCACCTCGGTCACCATCCCGTCCGCCTTCCCGACCCCGTCGGCCACCCTCGGCTCGGTCCACGCGGACCGGCTGCCCGGCGACTCCGGCATCTCCGCCGCCTACCAGGTCCACAACGACGGCGACGAGGCCATGACCTACACCGTGCTCTTCGCCTTCACGACGGAGACCGGCGAGGTGATGGACCACAAGGAGGTGACCGTGAGCGGGGTCGCTCCCGCCGGCAGCAGGAGCGGGACCGTCGACCTCGGCGTGCTCACCCCCGGCGCCTCCCCGGTGACCAGGGCGAAGATCGAGAAGGTCAGGAAGGTGCCGACCGCCGAGGCGCCGGTCCGAACGGACGCCTGCCCCGCGTCCGGTCTGCGGCTGTGGGCCGACGACGGCGACGCCGCGATGGGCCTGCGGGTCGTCGGACTCCACCTGGAGAACTGCGGGAAGACCGACTACGCACTCGACGGCTATCCGGAGCTGAGTCTTCTGGACGAGAACCGCGAGCCCGTCCGCGGCGTCCGCGTCCTGCACGGCGGCGCCGCCGTCGCCTCCGGAACCGGTGAAGACGACCCGCCCGTCGCCCTCACCCTGAAGCCCGGCCAGAGCGCCCGCTCCGGGCTGGTCTGGCGCAACACGACACTGGCGGGCACCTCGGTGAACGTGCCCTACGTCCGCGTCCTGGCCAAGCCGGGCGCCGCGCCCGTGACGGTCACCCCGGAGCTGGACCTCGGCACCACGGGACGACTCGGCGTCGGCGCCTGGAAACGGGCCGACCGGTAGGGCGGGCGGAAAATTCCGCGTCCCGTACCGCGATCCTAGGTACGTTGGAGCCGCGGACAAGCGCACGACCAGCGCTTTCCCGCTCTTCCCTGACCCTTTCAGAGGCGACCCACCGTGTTCCTGACGATCACCACCACCGGCACCCCCGCACGCCCCGCGACCGACCTCGGGTACCTGCTGCACAAGCATCCCGACAGCGCGCAGCAGTTCTCGACCTCCTACGGCGTCGCGCACGTCTTCTACCCGGAGGCGGATGCCGAGCGCTGCACGGCGGCGCTGCTCCTGGAGGTCGACGCGGTCGCGCTGGTCCGGCGCGGCAAGGGCAAGGGACGCGGCGGAGCACCCGACGCGGCGCTCGCGCAGTACGTCAACGACCGCCCGTACGCGGCCTCCTCGCTGCTCGCGGTGGCGATCGGCAACGTCTTCTCCAGCGCGCTGCGCGGCGTGTGCCGCGCCCTCCCCGAGGCCCCGGCGCAGCCGAGGCCGTTGCGCGTGGAGGTCCCCGCACTGCCCGCCCGGGGCGGCCCCGACCTGGTACGGAGCCTCTTCGAGCCGCTCGGCTGGACGGTCGCCGCCGAACCGGTCGCCCTGGACACCGCGTTCCCCGAGTGGGGCGACTCGCGCTACGTCGGGCTGGTGCTGGAGTCCGAGACCCTCACCCTCTCGGCGGCGCTGCGCCACCTCTACGTCCTGCTCCCGGTCCTCGACGACGCCAAGCACTACTGGGTGGCCTCCGAGGAGGTCGACAAGCTGCTGCGGGCCGGCGAGGGCTGGTTGTCCGCCCACCCCGAGCAGCAGCTCATCACCAGCCGCTATCTTTCCCGCCGCTGGTCGCTGACCCGGCAGGCGATGGAACGGCTGGAGCTGGTGCGGCTCGCCGAGACCGACGACAGCGAGGTCGAGGACATCGACAACGCGGTCGAGGAGGAGACGGAGACGGAGGAGAAGCCGACCCCGCTCGCCGTGCAGCGGCGCGAGGCGATCCTCGCCGCGCTGAAGCGCGTCGGCGCCGCCCGGGTCCTCGACCTCGGCTGCGGCCAGGGCCAGTTGGTGCAGGCGCTGCTGAAGGACCCGTCGTTCACCGAGGTCGTCGGTGTCGACGTGTCGATACGGGCACTGACCATCGCCTCCCGGCGACTGAGGCTGGACCGCATGGGGGAGCGGCAGGCCGCCCGGGTCAGGCTGCTGCAGGGCTCGCTCGCCTACACCGACAGACGGCTCAAGGGGTACGACGCCGCCGTGCTCAGCGAGGTGATCGAGCACCTCGACCTGCCACGGCTGCCCGCCCTGGAATACGCGGTGTTCGGCGCCGCCCGCCCGCGCACGGTCCTCGTGACCACCCCGAACGTCGAGTACAACGTCCGCTGGGAGACCCTCCCCGCCGGACACCGCAGGCACGGCGACCACCGCTTCGAGTGGACCCGCGAGGAGTTCCGTGCCTGGGCCCACCGGGTCGCCGAACGCCACGGGTACGGCGTGCAGTTCACCCCCGTGGGACCGGACGACCCCGAGGTCGGCCCGCCCACCCAGATGGCCGTCTTCGAGACGAACACGGCCGACACCGGCACCACGGCCGTTGCCACGAAGGAGGCGAAGGCGGCATGACCGAGCAGCACAACGGACGGGTCCTGCCCGTCACCGACCTCTCCCTGGTCGTCCTCGTCGGCGCCTCCGGCTCCGGCAAGTCCACCTTCGCGCGCCGCCACTTCAAGCCGACCGAGGTGATCTCCTCCGACTTCTGCCGGGGCCTGGTCTCCGACGACGAGAACGACCAGAGCGCGAGCGGGGACGCCTTCGACGTCCTGCACTACATCGCGGGCAAGCGCCTGGCGGCCGGCCGCCGCACGGTCGTGGACGCCACCAGCGTGCAGCAGGACTCCCGGCGCCAGCTGATCGACCTGGCCAAGCGGTTCGACGTGCTGCCGATCGCCATCGTGCTCGACGTGCCCGAGGAGGTGTGCGCCGAGCGCAACGCGGCCCGCGCCGACCGCGCGGACATGCCGCGCCGGGTCGTCCAGCGCCACATCCGCGAACTGAGGCGTTCGATACGGCACCTGGAGCGCGAGGGCTTCCGCAAGGTGCACGTCCTGCGCGGTGTCGAGGAGGTCGAGTCGGCCGCTGTCGTCACCGAGAAGCGCTACAACGACCTGACCCACCTCACCGGTCCCTTCGACATCGTCGGCGACATCCACGGATGCGCCGCCGAACTGGAGTCCCTGCTCGCCAAGTTGGGTTACCAGGACGGCGTGC
>NZ_JBEYFC010000174.1:0-16194 GCF_040634175.1 Streptomyces sp. NPDC007162 | reverse complement strand
CAGCCTCCCCGCGGTCCGGCGGGCGGCGGAACGAGTTCCGCTGGTCCAGCTGGACCGCAGCGTCGGGGAAGAGGCGTACGACTTCGTGGGTGTGGACGACTCCGACGGTATCCGCCAGCTCGTCGGCCACCTGCGCGCCCTCGGTAAACGGGACATCGCCTACGTCGGCGGCGACCGCAGCAACTGGTCCGGCGCACAACGGCACTCCGCCTTCCTCGCTGCCACGGACGAACACCGACCCGAGCGAGTCCTGCTCGCCTCGTTCTCCGAGACCTGGGGCCGCGAGGCTGCCGAGCAACTCCTCACCTCCCCGACCCCACCGGACGCCATCGTCTGCGGAAACGATCTCATCGCCCACGGCGTCATCGCGACCGCGACCCGCCTCGGCCTCCGCGTGCCCCACGACCTGGCCGTCAGCGGCTTCGACGACATCACCACCGCCACCCTCGTCCAGCCTTCTCTCACCACCATCCGTCAGCCCGTCAGAGACCTGACAACTCAGGCAACGGAACTCCTGCTGGCCCGCATTGACGAACCGCGACGGAAAGCACGGCAGCTCATTCTCCCGACCCGTCTCATCGTCCGAGGCAGTACGACCCTGGCACTCACGGAGGGATCCACCGACCGCATGAGAGTGCCCGCACCGTCAGCTGACGTGCTGCCTTCGCCGCCTGTCCAGGTCTGACCCCGGAACCATCGTGCACCTGGGCGACGGCAGGGCCCATATGAAGGACCACGTCATGAGCCTACGAGCATTGGCGAATCCCCTCATGCCCCAACGAAGTTGAGAGACACGTCCTGGTCACATGATCGGCCGGGCAGGTCCTCATTCTGTCGCCGCATGGATCGCTGCTACTACAGCTTCGCCGATCGGGGTCAATTTCATTGGCGACGCCGTGGTTGCGCGGATGAGGAGTGGGTGTCCGATCTCGCGACGCAGTCTTCCGACTCTCGTGATCAGGGCCGTGTGATGGGTTCCGAGTGCTTCGGCGGCTTCCTTGAGTGTGCGATAGCGCGACACAGCAGCGAACTCGCGAAGGCGGTCCCATGCGCCGGACCCCGTGAAGGCAGGACGGAGGATCTCCGGTGCCTTGCTGGCCTGAGCTGCCAGTTGCGCAAGTTCGGGGCGGGTGTGTCCGTTCACCTTGGTGACGGGGATTCCGTGCAGCTTGGCCCATCGGGTCATGGTCGTGGGGCTGAGGCCCTTCTCGCGGCCGAGCTCTGCCAGGGTCCGGCCGTGGACCAAGTACTGCTCGCGGAGCCATGCGCCGTCGACGTAGCCCTTGCGCGGTCCCGTTGCGTTGGGCTCGCGGACCTCGATGCCGTACTGCTCGGCGAGACGCCTCGTAACGTTGCGGCTCACGCCGGCGAGGTCTGCGATCTGGCGGAGGCCGAGACGTTCCGTGTAGTAGAGCCGCCGGAACTCGTGGGGCGGGAAGGCTTGTTTCGCGATTCGCATGGCCTCGCCGTCGTTCCGCCGGCGACTTCGTGGCCTCGGCTGGGCCGATGCGGGAGATCTGTGCAGCAGAACTCGGACAGCTTCATGCGACGTGCTGAGTTCGCGGGCAGCCTGCTCCGTCGTCATGGACGGCGAACGGATCATGTGGTGAAGACGGCTGATGTCGATCTTCTCCAGATCATGACCTGCCGTTTCCAGGCCATCGGCAATCACCGTCGGTGGCTCCCAGGCCAGGGGTTCACTCTCGATTCCGTTCTGTGCGAGGAAGTCGGCTCCAGCGCGGTGCAGGCCGTCTCTGACTTCAGGTGTCAGGAACGCGGCGAAGTAGTTCACGTGCGGGCGGTCCATTGCGCGGGTGATCGCGAAGTGGGCTGGGGCGAGGTGGGCCGGGAGTCCGCTCATCTGCTCGAAGAGGGTGCTTCGCGCGACGGTGAGACGGCGTCCCTGGCCGGGTTGGACGCCGGCATAGTCGCAGATCTGGCGCCACCGGGCCTCAGGAAGTAGATCGGTGTAGTCCAGCATGCGGCGGCGCTGGTAGTCGATGGGCACTTCGTGTGCGTCGAGGTAGTCCGCCAGCCGCACCAGTGCCGTGTTGACAACCAACCAGAGCCCCTGTGCGTGCAAGAGCTGCAGAACTTTTGAGGTCATCTGCCGGGTGGTCACGCTACCGAGGCGACGTGTGATCACTCTGAGGTCGTCGCGCGTGCCCACCAAAGCCAGGGAAGCGGACAGGCAAGGACGGAATGTCCGGGTGTATACGCCTTGTGGCGGCGCCAGCAGGACGGACCAGCCAGGCCAGAGGCACGAGGGAATCTTGTGAACGCGCTGGTCCGCCAGGCCTCCGCGAGGGGACGGCCTGGAGGGGAGGAAGGCCGGAAGCCGGTAGCGAAGCTGATCACTCGGTCGGAGCATCGGTTCCTGGGCTGTCAGCTGGACGGCGCTCAGCAGCGGAGTGATGCCGTGCATTCTGTGGAAGCCCGTCAGACGCTTGAGCGTCTCTGACGGGTCTGCGGCGGCGACGAGGCGCCGAAGCTCGCGGCCGGCTGCATGGAAATCAGACTGCCTGAGGACTTGGAGGGCGGCGGCAATCCCGATGGCTTGGACTGGTGCGGTCAGACTGCGCCTGGCAGGAACGGCGCCCGCGAGTTCGAGAAGGGATCCCTTCACGCCCTCGTAGATCTCGTGCGTGTCGTGCGGCAGGACGATGGCCAGACCGCGGTTCGTGGCGTCGGCCAGGAGCCGGGAGGAAAGGGCACGAAGATCAGCCAGAGCTTCCAGTGCGGAGATTCTCTGTGGGGTATTCGCGTAGATGCCGAACTCTGCTGAATCGTTCTCCGCGATCTTCGTCAGCAGCTTCTGTGCCGTCAGCAGCGTGTGCCCGGACCCAAGCTCGATGCTTGCGACCTCGGAAAGTCGGTAGCCGCAGCGTTGGCGCCTTCTGCCGGATTCTCCGCGCTGGCCTGGGAAAGCGCATCTTCCCGGCTCCGGGACGTAGCGCTGCTGATGCAGCCGTTTCCAAGGCATTTGATCGCACTGGGAGCACCCGTCGGCGAGCAAGCGGTTGTGATCGAGGCAGGCGAACACCCAACCCAGCCGCCAGCTCAGCTTCCACCGGCCCTTCGTCTCGGCCAGGCAGTCCGGGCAGAAGCGTGATCCGGCCTGGCGTCCCCAGTGGTGCCATCGGCTGACCTGTCTCGTTTCCCGATTGATCTTGAGTGCTCGGCCGTCGAAGTGCGCGAGCGTCATCGCGTGCAGAACCTGGGAGTTCACGCCTGTGGCGTGAGAGATGCGGGCAGCTTCGTTGTCACGGAGCAGGATCGCCCAGCGGGCCGGGATGTCACGGTGGCAGTCGCCGGCTTCGACCCGTCGGGCCAGGCCAAGTGCTGGCAGCAGGTCACTCAAGGGGGTCCGCAAGCGGTGGGCGATCACCTCGAACCACGAGTCCAGCGCCTCACCGGGCAACGGCCGGACCGTGACCGGCAGGGATCGGAGCGTGCTCACGCTGCCTTCCTCTTGGGCTTGCTGACCAGCCGCCCTGCGGCAAAGGCCTGTCGAAGTTCCTCCCGTCCTCTCTCGGAGGCTGCGTCGTTCTTGACCTTCGACAGCAGGTCGAGGTCGATCCGCTCGGCCCCAGTGCGTACGGCTCTCTGGCAGGCGCGGTTGACCAGTGTCATGAGGGAGCCGATGTGTCCGGTGCTGCGGGCGAAGAGCTCGTCGGACAGATCATCCGCGATCATGCCGGGGTACTTGTCCGCCAGGACGACCCGTTCCTCGGTCGCGAGGAGGGTGTTGCGCCAGTCTGTGCGTCCTTCCTCAGTGTCGATGGTGAACGGCTTCATGCCCAGCCGGGTGGTGCGGCGTCCCGTCTGTGCGAGTACGGCGTCTTCGTAGCTGTCGCCCTCGTCGAACAAGCCTCGCGCCTGCAAGCCAACGCCGATCATGAGCAGGGTGACGGGGAACTCGTTGGCGATGTACTTAAAGTGGTTGCTTACCTCGATGCCGGTCCGGTTCCTCCAGCGCAGGAAGTGCAGATCATCGACGATCAAGAGCGTCGTTTCGCAGGAGAGGACGCAGTCGAGCGCGCGGAAGCCGAAGTCGGTGGCGGTGCCGCGGAAGCGTCCGGGGTGAGCGAAGAACTCCAGGATCGCCCGGTTGCAGTCGCGCATGCTGGTGTTGCTGGTCAGGCCCACTCGACAGACCGGCCACCGCTCATGCCCCTGATCGGTGTACTCGCCTTCCTCCTCGATCACACGCCGGTGGAACAGTTTGGCGAAGGCGAGGGCGGCCGTGGTCTTGCCCAGGCCGGGGAAGGCGTCAATGGCGATGCTGCCTTTGACCTTGTCACCGTCCTGCTCGTTGCTGTCGATGATGTCCCACAGATCCTCATGCAGGGCTTCCATCTGCGGGGTGCGCAAGGGCCCGAGGTTCGCGTGCCACTTGCGGCGGCGCCGGTCGTAGTCAGCACGGGCCTTCTCCCCCAGAAGAGACAACTGACGGCGGGTGAGGTGCTCGGGGCGGGACCGCGACGGAGCGTCCACCAGGCGCCGGAAGCCTTCTTTGCGGGACAACGTCAGGTGATCGAGTTTGGCGTGGAGGTCGTCCTCGGAACGCTTCCGGTCAGTCATCGATGTCCTTCAAGGCGGTTGCGTAGAAGTCGATTTCCTCGCCCAGCTCTTGGAGGCTGTCCCCGTCGTCATCGCCCTCTTCCACCACTGGGGCGGCTTCGGCTGTCGGGGGCTCGGCCTGTGCGGGCAGAGACAGCACGCGGGCGACCGACGGCAGCGAACTGACGGCACCGGCTTGCGCCTCGGGGAGGTCCAGGGCGGCCTGTTCGCGGGAGAGCCGCAGGGCCATCCGCCGTTCGATCAAGGAAGTGCCCAGGCCGAGGTTCCACCGCTTCAGCAGGAGGGCGATGGCGAGCCGGTCGTCAGGGTAGGTGTACTCCTTCGCCGCCAGGCGCCGGGCGAACTGGAGCGCTTCTTCGCTCAGCGGCATGTCCAGGCTGGGGGCGTGCTCCCACTCCAGGGTGTGCCAGACGCGTTCGTGGTCGCGGAAGTGGATCCGGGTGGCGTCGTCGGGATCAGTGAAGAACTCCAGCCGCCGCTTGTCCAGATCGATGTCGGAGCCGGCCATGTCGCGCAGCCCATCGAGACAGGGACCGTTGTAGCGACGGCTGTTGATCTCGACGCCGTAGTGCTGGACGGTGCGCATCGTGACATCGAGGAACTCGAAGGCCAGGTGCGGGTCCTGGGGCACCTCGATGTAGCCCGCCCGCGCGAGACCGTGCTCGAACATCCTCGCCGGAGACAGTTCCACCTTCGGCAGGTGGGGGTCGAGCAGTCCCTCATGTGGCGTGCGGTGATAGTCCACCGCTACCCACTCCCGGATGATCGCCTCAAGTTCGTGGTGGAAGAAGAAGGCGTCCTTCTCCGGATTCAGGCCACGCGAGTGGATGTTGGGTCCCTTGTAGCCCGGCAGCCGCTGCAGCAGGTCTTCCCGCAGGGTCCGGAAGAACCGCTCCACCGGACCCTTGTCCCGGCCCGTGCGCAGCCTCGCCGGCTGCACCGAGATCCCCATCCTGCGACAGACGCTGGTCAGATGCGCCGACAGATAGATCTTGCCGTGGTCGACGATCAACGTCTCCGGAACCACCTTCGGCCCCCAGACCCCAGTGACGGGCCCATGCACGGCCTCAGCCTCCACCAGCACCCCGCGCGGAATGCCGTGCTCGGGCCAGGCCGCCTCCCTCGGCCAGCTCTCCGGCACCGGCTGGGGACGGTATGCCTGGTAAAGCACAGCCGCCGCGTCAATGGCCTTCGTCGACACTGGAGTCACCCGCAGACCGATGATGCAGCGGGTGTACCAGTCCATGGCGACGGTCAGCTCTGCCTGCATCCACCGCAGCGTCACCGGGTCGAGCGCGAACACGTCCAACCGTGTGGTGTCCATCAGCACGTACTCGCCCGGCCGCGTGGGCCTCAGTTTCCCGTAGACGCCCCTTGGGCGGTCGGCGATGTCGCGGTTGCGCTGCGTGCTCAGCCGGAACGTCGGATGACGTCGCTCCAGTTCTTGCATCCACCGGTAGGCCGTTGTCTGCGGTGGCACCGGCACCTTGACCAGCTTGAATTTGGTTTTGACGCGGGCCTCGGCTTCTTCGAGCACCACCTTCACTGAGGGCCGCGACTCTTCCTCGTACTCGCTCAGCACCTCTTCCGCGGCCTCGACCCAGCGCGGATCGGCATTGCTCAGCCCGCCGTCCGCCCGAGCCGCCCTCGGCACGAGACCAGCCTCGCCGTGCTCGCGGAAGGCCTGTGCCCACCGGCGTGTCGACCGGGCGGACACTCCCAGTTCCGCTGCCTTGGCCTCATACCTGGCATGCAGTGGCAGGCCAGGAGCGTACTGAGGCCGTGGCTCGCCAGGCCGCGGAAGGTCCTCGCTGCCGGAGCGGTAGCCCGTCAGCATCTCCCGGACATGCTCGGCCCGCTCCAGGACTTCCTTCTGCTCCTCCTTGGTCAGCCGGTTCAGCACCACGGCCGCGACGTCCTCGTCATCGGCGGAAGACGGCCCCGATCCGTCGTGGATCAACTCGGCGCGATCCGAAGTCAGCAGCTCACGCAGCGACATCCGGGCCAGCCGGTCGCGTCCGTCCTTGAGGATGACCTCCATGCCCGTGGCCATGCTTACGAACTCCACGACCTCGACCGTCTCGCCGTCCAGCCGGAAGTGCGTCCCGACGCCCAGCTTCGCCCCCGCCCTGCTCATGCGGCCCTCCGCAGCACGTGCCCCGCGCTCAGCGGCCGGTCCAGCGCGGTCGTCACATGCCCTGACCACAGCAGGTGCAGCACCGCCGACTTCACCAGCGGTCGGGGACGCTCAGGCAGCAGCCGGAAGGCATCGCCCAACGACATCCCGTCCAGGTCCGCGGCCTGTAACGCGGCCACCAGGTCAGGGTCGAACAGCCAGGCGCGGCGGTAGCCGGCCAGGAACCGGACGTTCTCCTGCACGTGTGGATCCGGGTCGCTCCACACCTCGTACTGCCACCCGCGTGACATGACCGCCTCCCGCGTCCAGGCGAACGTGAAGGCGACCTCCGGCTTATGCAACCGGTGGCGCGGCTTGACGTCCACGACCACCGGACCGTCGTCCGTCAGCAGCAGATAGTCCGGGATGTGCTTACGGACCTTGCCATCGAGATCGGCCTTGAGCAGGAAGGGCTGGGCGACGACGTGCCGCACCTCTGGAGCGAAGTCGGCGAACAGCAGCCGTCCCAGCTCCAGCCGCGACTCGTAGATCACGTGATCGCCCACGGTCGCTGACCAGTACGTGCCCGAATAGTGCTGCTGCCCCTCGTACCAGCGGAACGTCCGCCAGGGCCGGGCCTCTCGAAGCAGCCCGAGGGGCACCGATGGCCAGTCCAGGTCCTCCACCACGGCCTCGTCACCGCGCCGGACACTCAGTCGTACCGGCGCGGCCACCGCTGTACCCATCGGACCACCTACCCTGCGTTTCCCGAGGCGGCCCGTCAGCCGCCAAACGCTGGGGTCCTGCCCCAGCAAGGCCTGATGACGACTACTGGGGAGGTCCTGTACACGAAGAGGGGAACTACTCGTTCACGGAGCATGATTTCCATCCCCGTGTCCTATTGGCCACGCAGTGGCCATCGCTGATGGAAAGTGGCCACGGAATCTGGAAACCTACACAGGCACCGATCAGGTCTGTGCCATGTCCACGAAGCGGGAGTAGTGGCCCTGGAAGGCCACCGTGATCGTCGCGGTCGGACCGTTTCGGTGCTTGCCGACGATGATGTCCGCCTCGCCGGCGCGCGGCGACTCCTTTTCGTAGGCGTCCTCGCGGTGGAGCAGGATGACCATGTCGGCGTCCTGCTCGATGGAGCCGGACTCACGCAGGTCGGACACCATCGGCTTCTTGTCCGTGCGCTGCTCGGGGCCACGGTTGAGCTGCGAGAGCGCGATCACCGGGACCTCCAGCTCCTTCGCCAGCAGCTTGAGGTTCCGGGACATGTCCGAGACCTCCTGCTGACGGCTCTCGGAGCGCTTGCCGCCGGACTGCATCAGCTGGAGATAGTCGATGATCACGAGCTTGATGTCGTTGCGCTGTTTGAGCCGCCGGCACTTGGCGCGGATCTCCATCATCGACAGGTTCGGGGAGTCGTCGATGTAGAGCGGCGCCGCCGAGACGTCCGGCATCCGGCGGGCGAGCCGGGTCCAGTCCTCGTCGGTCATGGTGCCGGAACGCATGTGGTGCAGGGCGACCCGGGCCTCGGCGGACAGCAGTCGCATCGCGATCTCGTTGCGGCCCATTTCGAGGGAGAAGATGACGCTGGGCAGGTTGTTCTTGATCGACGCGGCCCGCGCGAAGTCCAGGGCGAGCGTGGACTTGCCCATCGCGGGACGGGCGGCGATGACGATCATCTGTCCCGGATGCAGTCCGTTGGTGAGGGAGTCGAGGTCCGTGAAGCCGGTGGGCACACCGGTCATCTCGCCGGTGCGGGAGCCGATCGCCTCGATCTCGTCGAGGGCGCCCTCCATGATGTCGCCGAGCGGCAGGTAGTCCTCGCTGGTCCGCTGCTCGGTGACGGCGTAGATCTCGGCCTGCGCGCTGTTGACGATCTCGTCGATGTCGCCGTCGGCCGCGTACCCCATCTGTGTGATGCGGGTACCGGCCTCGACCAGGCGGCGCAGCACGGCCCGCTCGTGGACGATCTCCGCGTAGTACTCGGCGTTCGCCGCCGTCGGCACCGTCTGGACGAGGGTGTGCAGATAGGACGCGCCGCCGACCTTGTTGATCTCACCACGCTTGGTGAGTTCGGCGGCGATGGTGATGGGGTCGGCCGGCTCACCCTTCGCGTAGACGTCGAGGATCGCCTGGTAGATCGTCTCGTGCGCCGGCTTGTAGAAGTCGTGGCCCTTGAGGATCTCGACGACGTCGGCGATGGCGTCCTTCGAGAGCAGCATGCCGCCGAGCACGGACTGTTCGGCGTCCAGGTCCTGCGGGGGCACCCGTTCGAAGGTGGGCCCCGAGCCGTCCCACTCCCCGCTGTCCCGGCCACGGTCGTGCCGGTCGTCCCGGCCCCGGCCGCCCTCGCCCCGTCGGCGGGAGGCAGGCAGACGATCACTGGGACCGGCGTCGGCCCACGGATCGTCCAAGGGCTCGGAAATGCTCACCGAGCCACCTCCTCCCCGTCCGCCCGGCGGACCTCGCCGTGCCTCTTTTCTACGGCACGGCTCTGACAACTAGGTCGCCCCATTCCGGTTCTTCGCGCGTCGGTTTCACGAGGCTTCCGAGGCCGTGACGAGGAGCGGGTGCCGGACCACGTTAGGCCCGCGGGCACCGTCAGCCAATCTGGTTATCCACAGGCCATGTGGACGACGGCCCGTATGCTGTGGAGAACTCCCTGAAACCTGTGCACGACACGGTGGACAGCCCTGTGAACAAGCCCTCGATCTCCGCCAGCCACTCGCCCTGACCTGCGACTTTCCCGTCCACCGGCTGTGTAGAAGAAAAACTTCCCCGGTCGGACCAAGATCGCCTCGAACAGCGCGCGAAAGCGTGGTCCACACAAGCGCACGTAAGGGTCAGTGCTGGATTGCATCTCTTACCTGTGGACGATTACATTGGTGCCCATGCCACAGGCCCCCGCGATCCCCCAGGTCACCCGTCGGCGGCACGACAGAGAGATCGTCGCGCTCGCCGTCCCGGCCTTCGGCGCGCTCGTCGCAGAGCCACTCTTCGTCATGGCCGACAGCGCGATCGTCGGCCATCTCGGCACCGCACAGCTCGCCGGCCTAGGGGTCGCCTCGGCCCTTCTGACCACCGCCGTGAGCGTCTTCGTCTTCCTCGCGTACGCCACCACGGCCGCGGTCGCCCGCCGGGTCGGTTCCGGTGATCTCCAGGCGGCCATCCGCCAGGGGATGGACGGTATCTGGCTGGCGCTGCTGCTCGGTGCCGCGGTCATCGCCCTGGTCCTGCCTCTCGCTCCCGGAATCGTGGACGCCTTCGGCGCCTCGCCCACTGCGGCTCCCTACGCGACCACCTACCTGCGGATCTCCTCGCTGGGCATCCCGGCCATGCTGGTCGTGCTGGCCGCCACCGGTGTCCTGCGTGGTCTCCAGGACACCCGAACCCCGCTGTACGTCGCCGTCGCAGGCTTCGTCGCCAACGCCGGACTCAACGCGGGGCTCGTCTACGGGGCCGGACTGGGCATCGCCGGTTCCGCATGGGGCACCGTCATCGCCCAGTGCGCGATGGCGGCGGCCTACCTGGCCGTCGTCGTACGCGGCGCCCGCAGGCACGGGGCGTCTCTGCGCCCCGACACCGCCGGAATCCGGGCGTCGGCACAGGCCGGCCTGCCGCTGCTCGTCCGGACGCTCTCCCTACGGGCCATCCTCATGATCGCAACGGCCGTGGCGGCCCGCATGGGTGATGCGGACATTGCCGCCCATCAGATCGTCCTTTCGCTGTGGAGCCTGCTGGCCTTCGCCCTGGACGCGATCGCCATCGCCGGGCAGGCGATCATCGGCCGCTATCTCGGTGCGGATGACGCTGTCGGGGCCCGCGAGGCCTGTCGGCGCATGGTGCAGTGGGGCATCGCCACCGGTGTGGGCCTGGGTCTGCTCGTGGTGGCCGCCCGGCCGCTGTTCCTCCCGCTGTTCACGAGCGACCCTGCCGTGAAGGAGACCGCACTGCCCGCCCTGCTCATCGTCGCGCTCTCCCAGCCGATCTCCGGCGTGGTGTTCGTCCTGGACGGCGTTCTGATGGGCGCCGGAGACGGTCCGTACCTCGCGGGGGCCATGGTCGTCACGCTCGCCGTCTTCGCACCGGTGGCGCTGCTGGTCCCCGCGCTCGGTGGTGGACTCGCCGCTCTCTGGGCGGCCATGACGTTGATGATGGCCGTGCGACTGCTGACTCTCTGGCTGCGGGCACGTTCGGGCCGCTGGATCGTGACGGGCTCTACGCGCTGAACGGCACACCTTCGTCGAGGTTTCACGTGAAACGTCACAAGCTGCCGTGTTTCACGTGAAACGAAAGAGACCGCACCCATGACGGGTACGGCCCCTCTCAGTTACTGCTCAAGCCGAGCGCAGCGTCAGGCCGCGACGACCTCGATGTTGACCTTGGCGGCAACCTCGGGGTGCAGACGCACGGACGTCTCGTGGGCGCCCAGGGTCTTGATCGCCGAGACGACCTCGATGCGACGCTTGTCGACCTCGGGACCACCGGCAGCCTTGATCGCCGAAGCGATGTCGGCCTGGGTGACGGATCCGAAGAGGCGACCGGCGTCGCCGGCACGGACGGCCAGGCGGACCTTGACGCCCTCGAGCTGGGCCTTCACCTGGTTGGCCTGCTCGATGGTCTGGATCTCGTGGATCTTGCGAGCACGACGGATCTGCTCGACGTCCTTCTCGCCACCCTTGGTCCAGCGGATCGCGAACTTCCGCGGGATCAGGTAGTTGCGGGCGTAGCCGTCCTTGACGTCGACGACTTCGCCGGCGGCACCGAGGCCAGAGACCTCGTGGGTCAGGATGATCTTCATTGGTCGGTCACCCTTCCCTTAGCGCGCGGTGGAGGTGTAGGGCAGCAGCGCCATCTCACGGCTGTTCTTGACGGCCGTGGCGACGTCACGCTGGTGCTGCGTGCAGTTGCCGGTCACGCGACGGGCACGGATCTTGCCGCGGTCGGAAATGAACTTCCGCAGCATGTTCGTGTCCTTGTAGTCCACGTACTGGACCTTGTCCTTGCAGAAAGCGCAGACCTTCTTCTTAGGCTTGCGCACAGGCGGCTTCGCCATGGTGTTTCTCCTGTGTGATCAAGAAGTTTGGGTGTGCCCCGCTCCTCGGCCCGAGGACCTAGAAGGGGGGCTCGTCCGAGTAGCCGCCGCCACCGCCGCCACCGCCGCTGCCGCCGGAGCCACCGCCCCAGCCGCCGCCACCCTGGTTGCCGCCGCCGGCGGGAGCGCCGGAGGCCCAGGGGTCGTCGTTGGGAGCGCCGCCCTGCTGGCCGCCGCCAGAGCCACCGCCCCAGCCGCCGCCACCCTGGCCGCCACCGCCGCTGTAACCGCCCTGGCCACCGCGACCGCCACCACCGGCGGTCTTGGTGACCTTGGCCGTGGCGTTCCGCAGGCTGGCGCCGACTTCCTCGACGTCCAGCTCGTAGACCGTGCGCTTGACACCCTCACGGTCCTCGTAGGACCGCTGCTTCAGCCGGCCCTGCACGATGACGCGCATGCCTCGCTGGAGCGACTCGGCGACGTTCTCCGCCGCCTGCCGCCAGACCGAGCAGGTGAGGAAGAGGCTTTCGCCGTCCTTCCACTCGTTCGTCTGGCGGTCGAAGGTGCGGGGAGTGGACGCGACGCGGAACTTCGCGACCGCCGCACCGGACGGGGTGAAGCGCAGCTCGGGGTCGTCGACAAGATTGCCGACGACCGTGATGACGGTCTCGCCTGCCATGGGGAACCTCTCGGCGGGTTTGCTGCTGGCTGCTTGCTGCTACTCGAATCCCGAGCTCAGCTGAGCTGGAAGCTCAGTGGGTCTCGGGGCGGAGGACCTTGGTCCGGAGGACCGACTCGTTCAGGTTCATCTGGCGGTCGAGCTCCTTCACGACCGCAGGCTCGGCCTGCAGGTCGATGACCGAGTAGATGCCCTCAGGCTTCTTCTTGATCTCGTACGAGAGACGACGACGGCCCCAGGTGTCGACCTTCTCCACCTTGCCGTTGCCCTCACGGACGACGGAGAGGAAGTTCTCGATCAGGGGGGCGACGGCGCGCTCCTCCAGATCGGGGTCGAGGATGACCATCACCTCGTAGTGACGCATGTGGAACCCACCTCCTTTGGACTCAGCGGCCACGGTCGTTCCGTGGCAGGAGGGTTGTGATGCGTACGCAACGGTATCGGCGGCCACTGACAATCGGGGGTTCCCGTGGGATCCCCTGTCACGGCCCAGGCAGACACCGGTGCAGACGGTACAGAGTACCCGCACACCCGCTTCCGGTTGAAATCCGGCCGCCAGGGCACGCAATCTGTACACATCGGGTGTGTATGGCGCTACGATGCGCCGTCTTCCGCAGGAGGTGCCCTATGGCACAGGCATTGCGACCCAACACCGCCGGATCCCTGTTCGCCACGGACGGCAAGACCCATCCGCTCCAGGACTCACTGATGGCAGTGACACTGGCCCTGGGGCTGATCGCCTTCATCACGTGCTTCTTCCACAGCCTCCACCTGCTCAGCTCCTGGGCCGGTCTGATCGGCATCGTCACCGGCCTGTACGGGCAGTGGGTCTCGATCACCACACGCGAGCGCTTCGGTCTGATCCTGGGTCTCGGTGCCTCGGGCATCGGCTTCTTCATCGGGATGGCGAACGGCGGGCTGTTCGGCTAGCCCGCAGGCACCGTCCGCACCCCGGCGGAACGTCCCGGCCCGACCAGGGCCGGGACGTTGGTGCCGTACGCCCGGTCGGGCCGCGGGTCAGGCGCAGTAGGCTTCGGCGCGAGAGCCGGAGCCCCTGTACCCATGGGGACACACCAGCCCGAGGAGCGCCCCGACATGAGCCTGACCCTGAGGACCATCAGCCGCGAACAGCATCTGGCGTACATCCAGAGTCTGCCTGCGGCTAGCCACATGCAGGTCCCGGCCTGGGCCGATGTCAAGGCGGAGTGGCGCTCGGAGAACCTCGGCTGGTTCGACGAGCGCACCGGCGAGATGGTCGGCGCGGGTCTGGTGCTGTACCGCCAGCTGCCCAAGATCAAGCGTTACCTGGCCTACCTGCCCGAGGGCCCGGTCATCAACTGGTTCGCGCCGAATCTCGACGAGTGGATCCAGCCGATGCTGGCCCACCTCAAGCACCAGGGCGCGTTCTCCGTGAAGATGGGCCCGCCGGTGATTATCCGGCGCTGGGAGGCCAACTCCATCAAGGCCGGCATCCAGAACCCGGACGTGAAGCGGCTGCGCGACATCGAGGCCGACTTCATCGAGCCGCGTGCCTTCGAGGTGGCCGACAAGCTCCGCCGGATGGGCTGGCAGCAGGGCGAGGACGGCGGCGCCGGCTTCGGCGATGTCCAGCCGCGCTACGTCTACCAGGTGCCGCTGGCGAACCGCTCCCTGGAAGAGGTCCACAAGAACTTCAACCAGTTGTGGCGGCGCAACATCAAGAAGGCCGAGAAGGCCGGTGTCGAGGTCGTCCAGGGCGGCTACCAGGACCTGGCGGAGTGGCAGCGGCTGTACGAGATCACGGCCGTGCGCGACCACTTCCGGCCGCGCCCGCTGTCGTACTTCCAGCGCATGTGGACGGCCCTGAACACCGAGGACCCCAACCGGATGCGGCTGTACTTCGCCCGGCACAACGGGGTGAACCTGTCCGCGGCGACCATGCTGATCGTCGGCGGGCACGTCTGGTACTCCTACGGCGCCTCGGACAACATCGGGCGCGAGGTCCGGCCGTCGAACGCCATGCAGTGGCGGATGCTGCGCGACGCCTACGCGCTCGGCGCCACCGTCTACGACCTGCGAGGTATCTCGGACTCGCTGGACGAGACGGACCACCTCTTCGGGCTGATCCAGTTCAAGGTGGGCACCGGTGGTCAGGCCGCCGAGTACCTCGGCGAGTGGGACTTCCCGCTGAACAAGCTGCTCCACAAGGCGCTCGACATCTACATGTCGCGCCGCTGACGTCACGCTCCGTGCTTCTATAGCCCTGACACACCGCAGTCCTCCGGCACACCCCGGCCATGAAGAAAGGTTCCAGGTCCGGCCATGGCGCTCACGCTCTACGTCGACACCGCGCGCTGGCGGGCGCACCACAAGCACGTGCAGGAGCAGTTCCCGGGCCTGGTCCCGGTCTGCAAGGGCAACGGCTACGGCTTCGGGCACGAACGGCTGGCGGAGGAGGCCACGCGCCTGGGCTCGGACGTCCTCGCCGTCGGCACGACGTACGAGGCCGCGCGCATCAAGGACTGGTTCGGCGGGGACCTGCTGGTACTGACGCCGTACCGGCGCGGTGAGGAGCCGGTGCCGCTGCCCGACCGGGTCATCCGCTCGGTGTCCTCGATCGACGGCGTGTACGGCCTGGTGGGCGCGCGGGTGGTCATCGAGGTGATGTCCACCATGAAGCGGCACGGCATCAGCGAGCAGGACCTGCCGCAGTTGCACGCCGCCATCGAGAACGTCCGGCTGGAGGGCTTCGCCATCCATCTGCCGCTGGACCGCACCGACGGCTCGGACGCCGTCGAGGAGGTCATCGGCTGGATGGACCGGCTGCGCGCGGCCCGGCTGCCGTTGCACACGATGTTCGTCAGCCACCTGAAGGCCGACGAACTCGCCCGGCTGCAGCAGCAGTTCCCGCAGACCCGGTTCCGGGCGCGGATCGGCACCCGGCTGTGGCTGGGGGACCACGACGCCACCGAGTACCGCGGGGCGGTGCTGGACGTCACCCGCGTCGCCAAGGGGGACCGGTTCGGCTACCGGCAGCAGAAGTCGGCCTCGGACGGCTTCCTGGTGGTCGTGGCGGGCGGTACGTCGCACGGGGTGGGCCTGGAGGCACCGAAGGCCCTGCACGGTGTCATGCCGCGCGCCAAGGGCGTCGCACGGGCCGGCCTGGCCACGGTGAACCGGAACCTCTCCCCGTTCGTCTGGGGCGGCAAGCAGCGCTGGTTCGCGGAGCCGCCGCACATGCAGGTGTCGATCCTCTTCGTGCCCTCGGACGCTCCGGAGCCGAAGGTAGGCGAGGAGCTGGTGGCCCATCTGCGGCACACCACCACCCAGTTCGACCGTCTCGTCGACCGCTGACGGTTCTCGGGGCAGCGCGGCGCCGAGGGACCTCAGGACGCCGGAAGGGCCGTACACGGACTCCGTGTACGGCCCTTCTCACGTCGCGTACCTGCGCTGTTCGCTCAGGGCGAACCCTCCTCGGAGGAGCGGCTTCCCCATTCGACCTGCGGGCCCTCGAAGTGGGCGGCGTGGCGTGCGGGATGCGACGCCGCACCCAGCACGAAGACGTCCTCCGCGCCGTCCAGCACCCCGCCCGAGGGGTCGTCGTCACCCGAGCGGCGTACGACGTCCCGCTCGGGCATGAGGATGTCGCGCACGACCATGGCGCACAGGTAGAGCGTGCCCAGCAGGTGCACGGCGATGGCCCAGTGGTAGCCGTCTGTCGGCCCCGGGCTCAGCCGGGACGCGGGAGTTGGTGGCCCCCGGGTTCAGGTGTGCGGCGGCCGGTCTGCC
>NZ_JBEYFC010000173.1:0-16300 GCF_040634175.1 Streptomyces sp. NPDC007162 | reverse complement strand
CGTGCACACAGTCCGCAAACCAGACACCGGGAAACAGCGAACGAAGAAGTCAACAACCCCACGACCCCGCCGCGCAGGTTAAAGATCAAGCTAGTGGCGCGCCGGGCGGGGTGTCCAGGTGAACTTGTCCCCGCCCACCCAGCAGACCACGGCCGGGTCGTCGAGGTCGTGGACCGTGATGCCGTGGGCCGCGGCGACCGACAGCACCTCGGTGATGTCCCTCGCCTCGGCGACCACCTCGCCGTCGATCTCCACGATGCGGAAGGGCAAGGTGCCCGGCCTGCCGGTCATGACCCCGAGGACCAGGATCCGCGGCTGGGAGATGTGGGGGCTCGCTATCTCGGTCATGCAATCGAGGGTAGATCTCCCCGGGCGGAAGTGACCTGCCTGAGTCACGCTGGCGGTGGAGGTGGCCATGGACCCCGTCGAGGCGCTGGAACGGATCGCCTTCCTGCTGGAACGGGCGCTGGCCCCGACGTACCGGGTCCGCGCCTTCCGCACCGCCGCCCGGGTGCTGGCCGCGCTGCCCGCCGGGGAGGCCGCCGAGCGGGCGGGGGCCGGGACCCTGGAGACGCTCAAGGGCGTGGGCCCGAAGACGGCCCAGGTGGCGCGCGAGGCCCTGGCCGGAGATGTGCCCGGATATTTGCGCAAGCTTGAGGAAGAGGCGGGAGAGCCGCCGACGGGCCCCGGTTCCGGACTGCGGGCGCTGCTGCGCGGCGACTGCCATCTGCACTCGGACTGGTCCGACGGGGGCAGCCCGATCGAGGAGATGGGGCGTATCGCGGCCGCGCTCGGCCACGAGTGGGCGGTGCTCACCGACCACTCCCCCCGGCTCACGGTGGCTCGCGGGCTCTCCCCCGAGCGGCTGCGCGAGCAGCTCGCGGCGGTGGCGGAGCTCAACGCCGGCTGGGCGCCGTTCCGGCTGCTCACGGGCATCGAGTGCGACATCCTGGAGGACGGCTCGCTGGACCAGGAGCCGGCGTTGCTGGAGCGGCTGGACGTGGTGGTCGTCTCGGTCCACTCCAAGCTGCGGATGGACGCCCGCTCGATGACCCGGCGCATGGTGCGGGCCGTACGCGATCCGCACGCCGACGTCCTCGGGCACTGCACGGGCCGGCTGGTCACCGGGCGGGGACGGCCCGAGTCGGAGTTCGACGCGGACGAGGTGTTCGCGGCGTGTGCCGAGTCCGGTACGGCCGTGGAGATCAACAGCCGCCCCGAACGCCTCGACCCGCCCCGGCGTTTGCTGCGCCGCGCGGTCGAGGCGGGGGTGCTGTTCTCCGTCGACACCGACGCCCACGCCCCGGGCCAGCTGGACTGGCAGATCCTCGGCTGCGCCCGGGCCGAGGAGTGCGGGGTGCCGGCCGGCCGGGTGGTGACCACCTGGCCGGCCGACGACCTGCTGGCCTGGACCCGGGAGGGACGCCTGCCGGCACGCGTGGCGGGCGCCTGACGAGGTACCCGCACCCGTGGGGCAGTACGACAGGAAGGAGCACCGCGCGATGGACCGGGCGGCTGTGTTCGACGTCGACGGAACACTCGTCGACACCAACCACCTCCATGTGACGACCTGGTGGGAGGCCTTCAGACAGGCCGGCCACGACGTGACCATGCATGCCGTGCACCACTGCGTCGGGCTCGGCTCAGGGGATCTCGTCGCCCGGCTGCTGGGCGAGGACCGCGACACGAGCCAGGACGACGGCCTCGACGCCGCCCACAAGGCGTTGTACGGGCAGTTCTTCGACCGGCTGGCGCCGCTGCCGGGCGCCGGTGAGCTGCTGCGGCAGCTGCACCGCGACGGCTGGAAGATCGTCCTGGCCACCTCGGCGAGCGGCCCCGAGCTGGCCGCGCTGCGCCGCGCGATCGACGCCGACGACGCGATCGCCGCCACCGCGAGCGCCGAGGACGTGGCGCGGGGCAAGCCCGCGCCGGAGCCCGTGGAGCGCGCCCTGGAGCTGGCCGGGGTGCCGGCGGAGCGGGCGGTGTTCGTCGGGGACACCGTCTGGGACATGCAGGCGGGCACCAAGGCGGGGGTGCGGTGCGTGGGGCTGCTGTGCGGCGGGATCCCCCGCTCGGACCTGGTGGCGGCCGGGGCGGAGGAGATCTACGCCGACCCCGCCGACCTGCTCGCCTCCCTGACGGACAGCCCGTTCTCCGGTGGGTGACCCGGATCACGCGGCCCCCCGGAACAGCCGGGGGTGGTTGTCCGTTGAACCAGCCGTGGGTGCGGATGGGACAGTGTCCCCGGGCCTCACCTTTTGCCCACGGGGACGATCGTTCGGCTGAAGCCCTGTGGAGCGTCTCGCCGAGAGGCGACCGCCGTCCGTGCCCACCACCTGGCCGCCCCGGCCGCGAATCCCCCGTCGCGGCCGGGGCTTCCTCCTGTTCGGCGCGGGTTCGACGGTGCGTTCGGAGCAGCCCCGGCCCGGGCGCTTGACTTCGAGCGCACTCCAATTCGTAGCGTCGGGTCATGAACACCACGACACCGCAGCACAAGATCGGTTCCGGCTTCGACGCACAGAGCACGGCCGACGACGTCCTCGCCGGCCTGGACCTCGGCGGCCGGCTCGCGATCGTCACCGGCGGCTACTCCGGGCTCGGCCTGGAGACCACCAAGGCCCTCACCCGGGCGGGCGCCCACGTCGTCGTGCCCGCGAGGCGCGCCGCGGCCGCCCGTGAGGCGCTGGCCGGCCTGGAGCGGGTCGAGGTGGACGAGCTGGACCTCGGCGACCTGGACAGCGTGCGCGGCTTCGCCGAGCGCTTCCTGACCTCCGGCCGGACCGTCGACTTCATGATCGACAACGCCGGGATCATGGCCTGCCCGGAGACCCGGGTCGGGCCCGGCTGGGAGGCCCAGTTCGCCACCAACCACCTCGGGCACTTCGCGCTCGTCAACCGGCTCTGGCCGGCCGTCGCGGCCGGCGGCGCCCGGGTCGTGTCGGTGTCCTCGCGCGCCCACCACTTCTCCGGGATCCGCTGGGACGACGTCCAGTGGGAGCACGGCTACGACAAGTGGGAGGCGTACGGCCAGGCCAAGACGGCGAACGTGCTGTTCGCCGTGCACCTCGACCGGCTCGGCCGGGACTTCGGGGTACGGGCCTTCTCCCTGCACCCCGGCGGCATCATGACCCCCCTCCAGCGGCACATCCCCCGCGAGGAGATGATCGAGCGCGGCTGGATCGACGAGCAGGGCACGGTGCTGAACCCGCAGGGGTTCAAGACGCCCGAGCAGGGTGCGGCCACCCAGACCTGGGCGGCCACCTCCCCGCAACTGGAGGGCATGGGCGGGGTGTACCTGGAGGACTGCGACATCGCCGAGCCCGCCGTGGCGGGCGGGTCGGCCGGGGTGCAGCCCTGGGCCGTCGACCCGGACCAGGCCGCCCGGCTGTGGGACCTCTCGGCGGAGCTGACCGGCGTGAACGCGTTCGCCTGAGGCACGGACGGCCCGGCGGGCGTGGTGTGCCCGCCGGGCCGTACGGGTACCCGGCCAGTCACCGTCGGCGAGAGGAGCCGAAAGTGACCAGCTCAACGGGGCGTGAGATCGTCGTGACGGGGGCCACCGGAAACGTCGGCACGAGCGTGGTGAAGGCGCTCGCCGAGGATCCCGGCACCGGATCGATCCTGGGGTTGGCCCGGCGGACGCCGGACTGGACACCGCCGAAGACGCGGTGGGCGGCAGCCGACATCGGCGCCGGGCGGACCCAACTGGCCGACCTGTTCGCGGGCGCGGACGCGGTGGTCCATCTCGCCTGGGCGTTCCAGCCGACGCGTGATCCGGCGCGTACCTGGCGTACCAACGTACTCGGCGGCATCCGGGTGTTCGAGGCGGTGGCGGCGGCCGGAGTGCCGGTGCTGGTGCACGCCTCCTCGGTCGGCGCGTACGCGCCCGGCCCCAAGGACCGGCCGGTGGACGAGTCCTGGCCGACCCACGGCTGGCCGGACGCCGCCTACTGCCGGGAGAAGGCCTACCTGGAACGGACCCTGGACATCTTCGAGCGCGACCACCCCGAGATCCGGGTGGTGCGGATGCGGCCGGCCTTCCTGTTCAAGCGGGAGTCGGCGAGCGAACAGCGCCGGATCTTCGGCGGCCGGCTGCTGCCCGGTCCGCTGGCCCGGCCCGAACTGCTGCACTTCCTGCCGGACGTGCCCGGGCTGCGGGTGCAGGCGCTGCACACCGACGACGCCGCCGAGGCGTACCGGCTGGCCGTGGCGACCGAGGTCCGGGGCGCCTTCAACCTCGCCGCGGATCCGCCGCTGGACGCGGGCGTGCTGGCCGAGCGGTTCGGTGCGCGTCCGGTCCGGCTGCCGCGCACCGCGGCCCGGTCGGCGATCGCCGCGGCCTGGGGGCTGCACCTGCTGCCCGCCTCCCCGCACCTCTTCGACGCGGTGCTGCGGCTGCCCCTGATGGACTGCACCCGGGCCCACGAGGAGCTGGGCTGGCGGGCGCGCCGTACGTCGACCGAGGTCCTCGACGAGTTCCTGGAGGGCATGCGCGAGGGCGCGGGGGCGGCGACGGAGCCGATGCGGGGGCGCAAGGTCGGCTGACTGCCGGACCCTGGGGGCCGTGCGCCGGACGGTGCGGTACGGATCGCGGCGGCGACGTACGAGGCCGGGGCTGAGGCCGGTCCGGTCTGTGCTGTGCAGTGGGAGCCCGTGCCCTGTTGCCGGCTCGGCGTGTGTGCCGGCCGGGTCGCCCGGGTGCCGGTGGCCCGTCCCGCCCAGGGCCTGGTCAGGCCGATGGCTCGTCGGGGACCGGGGCCTGCGGGTTCACCGTTCCCGCGCGCGGTGCGCCCTGCGGGCCCGAGCCGGCCTCGTCGGTTTCGGGTACGGCGGTGTCCTCGCTCCGCTGGTCCGTCCGGCGCCCCTCGGCCGCGTCCCACGGGTCCTCGCCGACACCGGCCTGCTGGTCCTGCATGTCCCGCGGGACGGGCCTGCCGCGCTGCTTCTCACCCATGGCACACCTCGCTCACGACGTCGTTCCGGGGTCCGGCGGGTACCTCGCAGGGCACCGGCGAAACGAGGAGGGCTCAGCGCGGTGTGCGCTCCTCCAGGGCCGTGCGCCAGGCCGGGAGCCGGTCCTCGGTCACCCGCTCCGCGCGCCGGCCGCCACGGCTGAAGAAGTCGGCCAGGGGAAGGATCGCCGCGCCGACGGTGACCGCGTCCGGGCCGAGCCGGCCCAGGTCGATGGTGACCTGCTCGGCCGGGTGGCGCAGCGCGTACCTGGTCGCGTAGCGGCGCACGGCGGGCAGGAAGCGGGCGCCGAGCTGGAGGCCGGCCCAGCCGCCGATCAGGATCCGCTCGGGCTGGAAGAGGTTGATCAGGTCGGAGAGGCCGGCGCCCAGGTACTCGGCGGTCTCCTCCAGGACGGCGAGCGCGACCGGGTCGGGCTCGGTGCCCTCGGGCGGGTAGGCGGCGGCGAGCATGGCGGTGAGCGCGGTCTCCTCGTCGAGGGCCTCGGCGGGCCGGCCGCCCTCCTCGCGCCAGCGGGCCAGCAGCGACTCGGCGCCGGCGTAGGCCTCCAGGCAGCCGAGCGCGCCACAACGGCAGCGGCGGCCCCGCACCCGCACCGTCAGGTGCCCCCACTCCACGGCCCGCCCGTGCTCCACCTCCGCGGTGACCAGACAGGCGCCGACACCGGAGCCGAACAGCACCACGACCGCGTTGTCCGCGCCCCGCCCGGCCCCGAACCACATCTCCGCCTGACCCAGGGTCTTGGCGCCGTTGTCAATGAAGTACCGCACGGCATCCGGGAGTTGGCTGCCGGAGCGGAGCAGCTCCTCCAGCGGGACGGCGTCCCAGCCGATGGTCTGGCCGTGCACGACGGCGCCCCGGTCGACGGTGTGCTCCACGATGCCCGGGACGCCCACGCCGACACCGAGCAGCAGTTCGGGCTGGGCGCCTTCGGTCGCTAGGACCTCGGCGATGCCGTCCCGGATGTGGCCGACGATCACCTCGACGTCGTAGCCCTGCTGCTCCAGCGGGCGTTCGGCGCGGGCGAGTTCGGTGAGGGTGAGGTCGAACAGCTCGACGCGGACGCGGGTCTCGCCGACATCCACGCCGATCATGTGGCCGCTGTGCGGGGCGACGCGCAGGAGGGTCCGCGGGCGGCCGCCGTCGGAGTCGACGCTGCCGGCCTCCTCGACCAGGCCGTCCGCGACCAGGTCGGCGACCACGTTGCTCACCGAGCCGGAGCTCAGGCCCGTGGCCGGACCGAGCTCGAAGCGGCTCAGGGGGCCGTCGAAGTAGAGCCGCTGCAGTACGGCCGTGCGGTTGGCCCGCCTGAGGTCGCGCACCGTGCGCCCGTTCCGCCCCGCCATGTGGCTACGCTCCCTTCACGAACCCTGCCCGACCTGCAACATACTCCTTCGGGGGGCCAGAAAGCGATATTTCCCCAACCCTTAGTTCACGATGTGAGCTAAGGGATTCGGAAACGTGGGCACAGGCGGTGCGCCAGCCGCCGGCCGGCGGGGGCCGATCGCGCGGTTCCCCTCACCCCTTTCGGGGCGCCCCGACCGACGGCACCGATCAGTTCGCCGCGTACACATCCTCCACGTAGCGGCCCTCCGCCACCAGGGAGTTCAGCCATTCCTCGGCGTCTCCTCCAGGCGTGCGGTCGCGGTACATCGTACGGAACGCCTCCCGGACGCCCGGTGCCATCCTGCCGCCGTCGCCGCAGACGTACACCTTCGCGCCCGCTGCCAGCAGGGCCCACACCTCGTCGGACTCGGCCGTGACGCGGTGCTGGACGAAGGTGCCCGCCGTGCTGAAGGCCGGGCGTACCGATACGGCACCGGCGGCCTGCGCCGCGCCCAGCTCCCCGGCGTGCAGGAAGTCCGCGTCGGCCGCGTCGCAGCCGAAGTAGCACAGCGCGGGCGGCAGTTCGGTGCCCGCGGCGCGGGCTGCCGCGCGGTCGGCGACGGCGCCGCGGAAGGGGGCCAGGCCGGTGCCCGCGGCGATCATGACCACCGGGACGGTGTGGTCGACGCGGAAGGCCTCCCGGCAGGGCTGGACGCGGGCGAGCAGGGTGTCGCCGGGGCGCAGTGACGCCAGGTGGCCGGAGCCGGTGCCCCGGTAGCGGCCCTTGCCGGACCTGGCGGGGGCCTCCAGAAGGGAGATCATCAGGTCGGCGTGGCGGGGGCCGGCGGCCGGGGACGACGAGATCGAGTAGTGGCGCGGCCTCAGCGGGGTCAGCAGTTCCAGCAGGCGGGACCAGTCGAGTGCGCCGCGCAGTGCCGGGTGGTCCTCGAGGACCTCGACCAGGGTACGCGGATCGTCGGCCAGGGCGGCGAGCGCGGCCTTCTCCGGCGGGCAGGGGTTGGCCTCGGAGAGCAGGGACAGCTGCCCGGCGTTCGGGCGCTCCTGCAACTCGACGTGGTGGGTGAGGAGTTCGCGCACGGTCAGCGGGCGGTCGACCGCGAGGCCGTCGCGCCGGGGGCGGGTGGCGCGGATGTCGAGCACGGTGTCGGGGTCGACGCCGAGGGCGGTGGCCGCGCGGGTGACGAGCGCCGGGGCGTTGACGGGGAGCACGCTCAGGTGGTCGGCGGTGCGGTAGGTGACGCCCTCCGGCAGGGCGACCCGCAGGAAGCGCTTGGTGCGGGGGTGGCCGGGGGCGGTGAGGTCGTACGCCTCGGTGACCGTCATCGGGACGAGGCCGTGGCGTTCGGCGACGGCGTCGAGGGGGCCGCCGGTCAGGGTCCTGACCTGGTACGCGGTGGTGGACTCCGGGTCCGCTGAGGAAACCGCGTCGGGGTCGCCGTACCGCTCCAGCAGGGCGGTGCGCAGCCGTGCGGTGAAGTCGCGGACCGCGCCGGTCAGATCGCCGGAGGCGTCGGCGGCGGCGCGGTCGGTGAGGCGGGTGGCGCCCAGTTCGGCCAGGCGGGTGTCGATGCGGGTCGGGAAGTGCTGATAGGTGGCTGCCCAGTTGCGGTCGCCGACGCCGAGCACCGCGTAGGTGACGCCGGTCAGGTCCGGGTCGCTGTCGAGCCAGGCGGCGAAGGCGGTGGCGTCGTCGGTCGGGCGGCCGTTGTAGGAGGCGGCGGTGATGACGACCGGGCGGTCCGCCGGGAGACCGGTGGCGTACGCGTCCAGCGCCGCCACCTCGGTGTCGCAGCCGAGGTCGGCCGCCTCGTCGGCGAGCCGGGCGGCGAAGTCCCGGCAGGTGCCGTAGTTGCTGCCGTGCAGCAGGAGGGCACCGGTGCCGGTGCGGACCCGGGCCGGCAGAGCGGCTGTCTCCCGCGGATCCCGGTCGGCCGTCGGCGCGGCGCCGGGCAGCGGCTGGTGGACGCGGTCAGCGGGGGTGCGCGGGGCGAGGGTCAGGGTGAAGCCCTCGGGCTTGAGGGTGAGGGTCTCCTTGACGGTGAGGGCGTACCGCGCGTGGTCCTGGATCCGGTAGCGGTGCACCAGCAGGGCCAGCAGCATGGTCGCCTCGTGCAGGGCGAACTGCCGTCCGATGCAGGCGCGTTCACCGGTGCCGAAGGGCTTGAAGGCGTGCACCGGGCGGGCCGCCTCGGCCTGAGGGGTGAACCGGGAGGGGTCGAAGAGCTCGGGGTTGTCGCCCCAGACCGGTTGCCGGTGCAGCATCGGGGCGAGCACCGTGACGGGCTGTCCGGCCTTCAGCGGTACGCGTCCGCCGAGCAGGGTGTCGTCGAGGGCGTGCCGGCTGAACGCGGCGGCGGTCGGCCACAGCCGCAGCGCCTCGTTGAGCACCTGACGGGTGTAGGTGAGGCGGCCGACCTCGTCGTAGGTGGGCTCGGGGTCGGGCGTGTCGCCCCACAGGGCGTCCGCCTCACGCTGTACCAGCCGCAGCGCGGTGGGGTGCTTGGCCAGGTAGTACAGGGCGAAGGACATCGCGCCGGAGGTGGTCTCGTGCCCGGCGATGAGGAAGGTGATGACCTGGTTGCGGATGTTGGCCCGGTCCAGGGTGCTGCCGTCGGCGGGATGCCGGGCGGAGAGCATGAGGCCGAGCAGGTCCTCGGCCGTGCTCTGGTCGGTGCCGGTGCCGGTGCGGGAGGCGATGACGTCGTCCACGACCTGGGCGAGGTGGCCGGCGTCGGCCCGGAAGGCGGCGTCGGCGGCCGACTGGTCGGTGCCGGGCTTGCGGGCCAGGCGGGTCATGCTCCACTCCAGGCAGCGGACCATGGACTCGACGAAGGGATGGGGTTCGGTGCGCTCGAAGGAGCCGAAGTCGTAGCCGAACCCGGCGAGGCCGATGGTGTCGAGGGTCATCCGGGTCATGTCGTCCGGTACGTCGACCGGCCGGCCGGCGTGGGCGGCCCGGTCCCATGACCCGATCAGCCGACGGGCGACCCTGAGCATCACCGGGTGGTAGGTGCGCATCGAGCCGAGCGCGAAGGCGGGCATCAGGATGTCGTGCGCCCTGGCCCAGTTGGGCTCGTCGTTGTAGGCGGTGAACAGCCCGTCGGCGGCGAAGGCGCGGACGTTCTCCAGGGCGGGCCCGATGTGCTTGGCGAACCGCTGCTCGTCGGCCAGGTCGGCGACCAGGTCGGTGTCGGCGACGAACAGGGTGTCCCGCCCGTGCAGCCGTCGTACCAGGACCGGGCCGTGCTCCCGCATCAGGTCCATGACCTGCTGGACGGGGGTGCGGCCGGGTCCGGTGGCGGTGATGTCCACGACGGGGACGCCGGGCAGGGTGACTGCGGTGTCGGGGTGCGGCGCGGTGGGGGGCATGACGCGACAACTGCCTTTCACGGTACGGAAGTCCTGCGTTCCAGCGTGGTCCTCGGGGGACGGGCCGCGTCGCCGTGGCGCTACACGAACGTGCAGTCGAAAGTCACCTTCGGCTCTTGCGTCGTGCCGGTGAAGTTGCCTCTGACCTGGGTGGCCGCCTTGGATGAGGGGGAGAGGAGCGGTGGTGGGCATGGCGACGGGCGGGCTCGACGGCGTGGTGTGGCGCAATCGCGCCCTGACGCTGTTCGACCGGGTGGCGGTGCCGGTCGCGGTGTGCGACGTGTACGGGCTGGTGGTGCTCGCCAACCCGGCGATGGCCGCCGAGTGCGGTACGACCCCGGGGCGGCTGCGCGGCCGGGACGTGCTGGAGCTGTTCCGGCCTCAGGAGGAGGCCCAGGTGGAGCGGATCGCCGAGGCCCTGCGGCTGCGGCACCGCTCGCGCTACCAGGTGTCGGTGCGGTGGCGGGCGCCCGACGGGACCGAGCGGTACGGGGAGCTGACGGCGGACCCGGTGAGCGAGTCCGTGGGTGGGACGCCGTCGTTGCTGGTGATGCTGCGGGCGGACGGCGAGCGGGAGGCGCCCGAGGCGGGGCCCGCGCGGGTCAGTCCGGTCGAGGGCCGGGTGCTGGCCCTGCTGGCCGGGGGCGCCACCACCGCCCGGGCCGCCCGTGAGCTGGGTCTGACCAGGGACGGCGTCGCCTACCATCTGCGTCGGCTGTCGGCCCGCTGGGACGCGGCCAACCGCACCGAACTGGTGGCGCGCGCCTACGCCTTGGGCGTGCTCAGACCGGGCGTCTGGCCGCCGGCCCCGGCCGGGTCACCGGCTCCTGCGGACCGGGCGCCGGCGGAGTAGGGGCCCGCGGAACAGGCCGTGCCCGCGCCTTCCGGGGCGCCGAAGCGGGCCAGGGTGTGCCACACCATCTTCAGGTCCTGGATCGCGTACCTGCCGGTGCGGGCCGCGTCTCCGATGATCCGGGGGTCCACGACACCCTTCTCGGCGATCCGGGCACCGAGTTCGGCGTACTCGGCGCCCCGGTAGTGGGCGTGGCGGCGCAGTTCCGGCACGGTGAGCCGGTAGCCGGGGTGCCATTCGACCGGGAACGGCAGCGAACGGGCGGCCCGCTCCACGGCGGTGCCCCGGTAGCCGGCGTCCAGGACGAGGGCCTCCACGTCCCGGTCGAGCCGTACCCCGCCGTGCACCTGGGTCTCGATGTAGTCGTTCAGGGCGTCCCGTTCGTCGGCCTCGGCCAGGGCGACGAGGTGGGTTCCGGCGGCCACTCCGAAATCCGTCGGCTCGGCCGCGCTGTCGGGGTAGCAGAAGGTGGCCCGGTGCAGTGCCGGACCGGTCAGCCGCAGGTACGAGGAGCCGAACCGCGGGGCAGCGCCCACGACCTGGCGGCGGAAGTTCAGCGCCCCGTACACCGGCCGCTCGGCGGGGTCGGCGTCGTCGTAGCTCCCGCCGAACATCCGGCTCTCCCAGCGCCACCGGTCGCCGCCGGGGTACGCGGTGAGCCCGCCGTTGCTGGTGCCGGTGACGAACTGCGAGTGGTAGGCGCCGTCACGGGCCAGCGCCCGGAGGACCGGCCGTCCGGCGGACAGCCGGTCGGGGTGGAAGTTGAGGGTGATCCGCAGACCGGGGTCGAGGACCGGTCCGCAGGACAGCGCGGCCACATGACGCAGCGCCGCCACGGCCCGCCCCGACCCGAAGTCCGCGAGTCCCATCCGCTCCCCCTGCGCTCCACCCTGGACCCGAGGCCCAAGGCCCGATGTGCGGACGCACGCCCGCGGCCCGCCACCCGACACCCACGCCGGAAGCCGGCGCCCGCGGCTCGCGCCCGATGTCCGCCGACCGTATCCGATCGCCTTCTTCCGTATCGCGGCGATTTCTGCGCACGCCCCCGGACACCGGCCGCCGGGCACCCTCCGTAATCCGCTCTGGTCATCCCGGTACTAGCGCGCGTGAGTGATCTGTGGACAATACGTTCGACGTGCCACGCGAAGGGGAACAGGCCAAGGGATGCAAGACGTACGGAAGTGGGCCGAGAGCCTGCCGCGGCTGCTGCGGCGGCATCGGGACCCGGTGGTCGTCCAGACGCTGCGATCGGCCACCGCGGCCACGATCGCCTACGTCGTCGCGCTCCGCCTGAGCCCGGAACCGGCGCCGCTCACCGCCCCGCTGACCGCGCTGCTGGTCGTGCAGGTGACCCTGTACGCCACTTTGACCAACGGTTTGCGCCGGGTCAACGCGGTGGTGGCCGGTGTACTGGTCGCCATCGCCTTCAGCCAGCTGGTGGGGCTGACCTGGTGGAGCCTGGCGCTGCTGATCGTGGCCTCGCTGGCGGTGGGGCACCTGGTGCGCGTCGACGAGTACATCCCCGAGGTGGCGATCAGCGCCATGCTGGTGCTCGGGGTCACCACGATCAGCAGTACGGCCTGGGCGCGGATCGTGGAGACCCTGATCGGCGCGGTGGTCGGCATGGCCTGCAATCTGCTGCTCCCGCCCCCGGTGTGGGTGGACGAGGCCGGGGAGTCCATCGAGGGGCTGGCCCGTCGGCTCCGCCAGCTGATGCTGCGCATGGGCGACGAGGCGGCGGAGCTCACTCCGTGGCAACGGGCCGCCGAACGGCTGCACGAGGCCCGCCGGCTCGACCACGCGATCATCGAGGTGGACGCGGCGCTGCGGCAGGCGGAGGACAGCCTGCGGCTCAATCCGCGGGTCAGGGAGGGTCTGCTGCACCGGGTGGTGCTGCGCACGGGCCTGGACACCCTGGAGATCTGCACGGTCGTGCTGCGCGTGCTGGCCCGGACCTTCACCGACCTCGCCAAGGCCCGCGAACCGGAACCGATGTTCGCGTCCGACGCGGGGGCGGCCGTGGAGCAGCTGCTGTCCCAGATCGCCGACGCCGTGGTCAGCTTCGCGGTGCTGGTCACCACGAGCATCAGCGAGAACGCGGAGTCGGCCGAGGCCCGGCTGGCTGCCGAGCTGCACACCGCGACCGGCACCCGCGACAAGCTCGCCGAACTGCTCCAGGACGCGATCCGCCGCGACGACCGGAACTGGCAGCTGCTGGGCGCCGTACTGACCGAGGTCAACCGAATGATCGACGAGCTGGACACCGAGCACCGCACCCGCCGGCTGCTGGAGGAGCTGGACCGGGTCTCCAGCGAGCAGCGCGCCAAACGCCCGCCGTGGCTGACCTGGCTGCGGGAGCGGGTCGGGGTGCCGGAGCAGCTGCGGCGGAACCGGAGGGGTGGTCCGGGACGTTCTCTGTGAAGGACACGGACGGACCGCGCGGGTACGGGCGGCGACGCGGGGACGGGGAAGGGGGCACGCCGATGACCGACGCGGCGGTGCGGATCGACGGGAACACTCTGCGGCTGCCCGGCGGGGCGGCGGTGCGGTTCGTCCGCACGCTGCGGCTGCCGGAGACGGGCACGCACGCGCTGCCGCCGGGGCTGGGCGAGTTCCCGGTCCGGCGGGTGGCCGACCACCCGGACACGGTCCCGGCCGAGTGGCGGGCGCGGGGCGGTGTGATGCTGCCGGTGTACCTGCGCGAGGCGATGTGGCTGAGTTTCGCGGGTTCGGCGCGGCCGGTGGCTCTCCAGGTCGGCGTGGGCAAGGTGTGCGCGGTGTCCGGCACACCGTGGAGCGACCGGCTCTCGCAGCAACCGCAGAACTACCTGGTCCTCCCCCGGCAGCCGTGGCTGGACGGCATCAACTCCGGCAAGGGCACGGTCCGCCAGTTCGTGTCGGTGCCGCTCGGCCTGGGCGCGACGGTCGAGGGGCAGGTCACCGGCGAGGAGGTGTGGGGCGGGGTGCAGCTCCAGTCCTTCCCGCTCTCCGAGGAAGCGCTCGCCGAGTACCACCGTCAGGAGCGGCTGCGGCGGGAGCGACTGGTCCGGGAGCGGACCCGCAGCTCACGCTCGGCCGGGGGCTTCGGTGCGCCGCTGCCCATGGCGGCGGCCGCACCGGGAGCGGTTCCGGCGGCCCGGGGACGGGGGCCGGCCCCGGCAGCGATGGGGCTGGGCGTCGGCGGCTCGATGCGCCAGGAGGTGTACCTGGACGACCGGCCGCTGCGGGACTGGTCCGAGTCCCCTGCGGGGCGCGTCTTCGTACACCTGGTCACGCCCCCGCAGTGGCGCCGCATCACGGGTGAGGCACCCCCGCCGTCCCCGGTGGACCGGGCTGCCTACACCAGCGCGGGCCTGCCCTGGTACGACTACTACGACGAGGACGCCCGGGATCTCGCCCCCGCGGACACCCTGCGAGCGGTGCAGCCGGTCGGCGACTGGCTCGGCGACGACCTGGAGCCCTGGCAGCAGCCGTCCCCGGAGCAGGTGGTCCCCCTCAAGGACGCGGCGGGCAAGCCCGTGGAGGACGGCGACTGGTGACCCTCGTTGCATCCTGCGCAACGCACGTTGCCTTTCTTGCGTTCGCCGGTGGGTGCACGTCAAGGTTGCCGTGACGACCGAGGCGACCGACGACCTGAGGTGCGGGCATGGGCAGTGGTACGGAAACGGCGCGCGGCGGCTGGAGCAGGCGCCGGTTCGTCGGCGCGGTGGCGGGCGCCGCGGCGGTGGTGGCGGTCCCGGCACCGGCGGCGCCGCCCGCGGCGGAGCCCCGCACCGCGCCCCGTCCGGCGGCGAAGTCCCCGGTGACGCCGGCTTCCGGCCCCCGTCCGCTCTACCTCGGCACCTACACCTCCGTGACCGGCGGCGGCACCGGCATCGGCCTCGCCGGCTACGACCCGGCGACCGGCGAGATCACCGGCACCGGCACGCTCACCGGCGTCACCGACCCGTCGTACCTGGCCGTACATCCGGACAGCCGCACGCTGTACGCCGTGGACGAGCACGCGGACGGGGCCGTCACCGCCGTACGCCTCGCGGACCGGAAGGTGCTCGGCAGCCGGAGCACGGGCGGGGCGGGGCCCTGTCATCTCTCGGTGCACCCCACCGGCCGCTGGCTGCTGAGCGCCAACTACACCTCGGGCAGCGTGGCCGTGCACCCGATCGACGCCACGGGCGCCCTCGGCGAGCGCACGGCCCTGGTCACGCACACCAGTCCGGCGCCCGGGCCGGGCCAGCAGGGCCCGCACGCACACCAGTTCGTCACCAGCCCGGACGGCGGCCACGTCCTCGCCGTCGACCTGGGCACGGACACCGTCTACACCTACGGCCTCGACCTCGCGAAGGGCACGCTCACGGAGGTCTCGCGGGCACGCACGAAGCCGGGGGCGGGCCCGCGCCATCTGACCTTCCATCCGGGCGGAAGGTACGCGTACCTGGCCAATGAGGTGGCCGACACGGTCACGGTGTGCGGTTACGACCCGGCCGACGGGCGGCTCACGGTCGGCGAGCCGCAGTCCACCGGCAGCAGGGCGGGCACCACCAACTACCCGGCCCAGATCCTGGTCACCGCGGACGGTTCCCACGCCTATCTCGCCAACCGGGGCGACAACACGCTGGCGCGGTACGCGATCGAGGCGGACGGGGCCCGGTTGCGGCTGCTGGACACGGTGCCGGTGCACGGGGACTTCCCCCGGCAGATCGCCTTCTCCCCCGACGGCGGGCTGCTGTTCGCGGCCAACCAGCGGTCCGGCACCGTGAGCGTCTTCACCGTCGACCCGGGCAGCGGTGGACTCCGGCTCGCGGGTGAGCCGTTCGCGTCACCGGTCGCCGTCTGCGCGCTGCCGCTGTAGCGTCCGCGGGCAGGCCGCGGCGGCGGCCCGGGCCAGCAGGACGTGCACGCGTTCGGTGAGTTCGGCGACGTCGTCGGCGGGGGCGTGGAAGGTGAGCCGTACGTCGCCCTGGGCGCGGGTGCGCTCGATGCGCAGGGTCAGCCCGTGCCGGTCCACGGCGAGGGGCTGGACGCGGGTCGCGGCGTGCAGGCTCTCCGGCTCGACGAGCCGGGTGAGCCGTTCGACGGCGTCCGGGTGGGCGTCGGCGAGGTGGGTCAGCAGTCCCGCCTCCACGCCGGCCAGCGGGTCGGGGTGCGCGGCGGCGAACTCGTCGAGGTCGACGACCACCGCTCCGGAGGGCCGGCGCAGCACCACGCGGGTGGGGCGGAAGACGAGGTGCTCGTCGGCGGGCAGGAACCAGCCGGCCATCCAGAGCCGGGCCCGGATCCGGCTCCGCACCGGGACGGGTGCCACGTCGGCGAACTCCAGCACCGCGGACGGCTCGCCGCGCGGCGCGGGGACCGCCGCCGCGGCCAGGGCGCTGTCCTCGGGCACGCGCAGCAGCACCCGGCCGTCGTCGGCGACGGTGTGCGCGCCGACGAACTCCTCGCGTCCGCCGTCCGCGGTCACCCGGCACGACCACGCGACGGCCAGCAGGGAGCGGGCCTGCTCCGCCGCGCAGGGCCCGGCCGCCCAGGCCGCCTGTCCGTCACCCATCCCGAACCTCCTTAGGTAAGCCTCACCTAACTTATCGGAGATCGAGGGGTGCGCCAACCACACCCCGGGGCGACGGAGCGCGGGACGTCAGGAGATGACACCCAGCAGGGCCCGTGCGCACCCAGTACGGCAGCCGGGACTGCGCCAGCCCGCGCACCCAGTCGATGCTGTATGCGATGGAGGCCCGCGCCTACGCCAACATGGGCCAGCCCGGC
>NZ_JBEYFC010000172.1:0-16341 GCF_040634175.1 Streptomyces sp. NPDC007162 | reverse complement strand
GCCGGGACTGTCCTGCTGGCCTGGTCACTGCTCCAGCCAGGACCGGAGGCGTCCCACACAGCCGGGACTGTCCTGCTGGCCTGGTCACTCGGGCAGCCACAGCCCGCTGTGGCTGCTCTGCATGGCCTTCAGCCAGGCCTGCACGGCTTCGCCGTTCACCTCCTGGATGGGGTAACTGCGCGTGCGGACCACTTCCCGGGCGCCGGGCGACCAGTCGGCAGTGGCCACGAGCAGGCCCGTGCGGGCCTGCTCCCAGGCGACATCGGCGGCCAGCGTCTTGACTACCACTTTACTGATCTTGCGTTGCTCCCGCTTGCACTGCACGATCATCAGCGGCGGCTGGTGTTCTGCGTCTGCGGCGCCCGCCTCCCAGAGCCTGATGTCCACGCCGTTGTCGTTGCGGCCCGGACCGAGCTCGACCTCGAAGCCTGCCCGGTGGAAGTACTCCGCCACCAGGGCTTCGAACTTCCGCCAGTGCATGGCGGCCAGATCCTCGTACTGGCCGACCAGATAGGTCACGAATCGCTGGTCGAAGAAGCGCCCGTACGATGCGGTCACCGAGTCCGAGGTGAACAGACCGGCTAGGTCCAGCACGTCGCTCCACTCGACGCTGCGTACCCACCGCTTCCACGGGTTGGACGCGTCCTTGAAGTCCTCCTCGCAAAAGGCTAGGTCGACCGCGTCAGCCAGGACATCCCCGTGCAGTCGGCGAGCTGTCTCCCGCAGCATCACGCGGGTGGCCGGGTCGTGCACCTCCATCGACGTCACGAGCAGGCCGGCGCCACGTTCTCGCAGTGCAACCAGCGATTCCAGCTCCTGCTGCGGGGCCGACCCAAGCACGGCATCGATGAAGCCCAGGGTCTGCCAGACCAGGTCCGCATCCCGCAGCCGGTCGTGCAGGAGAAACGAGGTGGGCCGCATCGCCTTGAGTGCGCCAGGCTGGACGAAGGAGTCCGCGACGCAGCGGTTCATGATCTCGAAGGCTTCGCTGCGCATCCGCACGCCGTTCTCGCGCGGCGGATACAAGTGCACATAGCCGTGACGTCCCAGACAGGCCAGGATGTCGGCTTCGGTGATGGCCAAGCCCGCCCGGTAGCCGACCATCTCGGTCAGCCGCTCTGACACGATCCGTCGGTTGACGGGAAAGGCGCCCATCAGTCCTTCTCCCGGTCTGCGGCCGCGGTCAGATAGGCCTGTCCGGCCGGGGTGATGCGGTACTGCCAGGCGCTGGCGTCCTCGATGTAGCCGTGGCCGTGCGGGCCGAGCCGGCGGGCCGCCACCCGCCCGATGGCGACCTTGGCGAGGGTCTGGCCGGGGGCAGCGGCGACGGCTTCGAGCGCGGCCTGCAGCCACTCAGGCAGCGGCGAAGGTCCGGTGGCTCCTTCGGAGGATTCCGGCCGCAGAGCCCGTCCGGCGGCCCGTCCGGCGCGGGTGAGCCGGACCTGGGTATGCCAGATGGGGCCGGTGGGGGAGTCCTGCGCCAGTCGCTGCAGCTCGATCAGTCCCCGGCGCTGCAGCGCGGCCAGCGTGGCACCGGCGCCCGAGTCCAGGACATCACGCCGGCCCAGCTGCTTCTGGACCGCAGTGGCCTCGGCCTCCGGATGGTCGACACCGTAGGTGATCCACCGCCATTGCTCGGCTGGCTGGCGTTCCCGGATGGCGTGCCAGCGGCGGTTCTGCGCGCTCTCGTTGTCCTGGTCGATCGCGAACAGCACCTCCAGGTATACCTGCTGGCGCTCGTTCAGATTCGGCAGACGTCCGCCCGCACCGTCCGGCTGTTCGCCGTGCGGCGCAGGCGGTGGTGCGGGCGGCGGCGTCACGAGGATTCCGGCTGGTCGATCGGTTCGAGCTGGTGGGAGGGCAGCAGCACACTGCCGAGCTTGTAGGCCAGGTGCAGCTCGATCGGCAGCGTCAGAGGATCGGCGAAGTGCGCGGCCGCGGTCCGCCGCTGATGGGCCAGGGCCGCCCACGCCGCAGCCGGGTCGTCACTCTGCTTGACCGCCACGAGGAGCTCCAGCAGCTGCGGATTCCACACGTCCTTGCACGTGTCGATCTTCGGCACGATCTCCCTGTCCCGGTTCCTGCCCTCATGCCACTCCAGGCGGGAGCCGCCCGGGCTCCCGGGGCCTGCGGTCTTGGGCTTGTCGGCGGTGGAGAAGAACAACCGGTTGTTGCCACCGGCGGCCCACAGGCCGCCGCCGACTCCCACCCGGTCCTGCGGGCCCCTCGCTCCGTACGCGAAGTGCTGCGCACTCTCGTCACGGACGTTGGTGCGCAGCCGGATGTGCCGCAGCCCCTTGTACCGTTCGGCGTCCAGGGGCCGGTCGGGGTGGAACGCGAGCCGGTCGGCGACCAGGTTCGGGTTGGTCAGCGCAGGGCACGCCGAGCGGATGTTCTGGGCCAGGGTGAACAGGGCGAGATCCCCGCCGTCGCAGGACTCGGTCACACAGTCGGCGAAGAAGTCCTGGATCTCTGGCTTTTCGAAGGTGCGGGTGCTGCTCCAGGCGGCCAGCTGGACGGAGGCCTCGTGGTAGGTCAGCCAGTCGCGGTGGGGCAGGCGGACCATCACGTGGGGCCGGTCGGGCACGCTCGCCACGGTCAGCGGCATGACGGCCCTGAAGCCACCGGTGCGGCGTACCACCCACAGGCCCAGGCAGGCCACGTCGGTCAGCGGATGCTCCGTGGTGCCCTGCCGGTCCGGAGGCCGGATCAGGCCGCTCTGCCGGATCAGCAGATCACCGATGGCCCTGCGGGCACGCTCCCGCTGGCTCTTCGCGCTCTTCTGCTCCTCCTGCGTGCCCTCGTTGTCGTCCTCGCCCTCACCGGGGCCGGTCCCGGACGCTGCCGCGGCTGGCGGCAGCAGGTTCTGGGTGACCGCACCGCAGCCGGCCGCACCGGCTCGCACCGCCATCTTGGGATCGTGGTCGGCGGAGGTGAACCCGTCGGCGCCGCGCATCTCCACCAGCACGAAGCGGGACGTCACCCCGGGCGCGGGCTGGCCGAGCCGGCTGCGGACCTGCACCTGGCGGCCTGTGCCCGCGTCCTTGAGCCGGTCGTTGCGGCGCCTGAGTTTCTCGTTGACCTCGAGGTTGTCGGCGATCACGCCCACGGGCTCCACCCGCACCAGTACCTCGAGCTCGGGCAGTGTGTACGTCTGCTGCCACGCCTGTACCTGCCCGGGCTGGTCCGCCGCCTCCAGCGGCAGGTCCAGGGCGAGAGCGAGTGCGCTGAGGGCTTCGTCGCGCATGGTGGCGGTGTCGCACCACAGCACGATCTCGATCCGGGGCCCGGCGGCTGCGGCGAGCGCGCTGCGGTCGATGCGCAGCAGTTCTTCCGCGGTCAGGCGTGTGCGGGCGGGGATCGGCACCCGCACATGGGGCTCGTCCACCGTCGCGAAGCCGTCCAGGGCGGGCACCAGCTGGCTGAAGATGCGCCACTTGTCCTTGGCGGAGACGCCGTCGCCGACCGCGTGCCCGGTGTTCTTTCCCAGCCCTGGGCGGTAGGGGACACCTGCGACGGGCTCCCTCGGCAGTCCGTCCTCGCCGGCGCCGGGTTCCAGAAAGTCCAGCGGTTCGCGGGCCAGCGCGGCCGGGTCGGGCAGGAACTCGGACGAGCCCAGCCGCTTCAGCGTGGGCACCAGGTCGTCCGCCCACCCCATGAAGCCCCCCTTCTTGCCCGCCGGGCCGGAATGCCAGGCCATGGAAGCCAGCCCGAACGGGCTGCTGGCATCCGCCCAGGGGGAGGGGGAGAACAGGTGCACGCCGATGGCCCGCTTCGCATCGAACACGTTGTACCGGGCCCAGCGGCGCATCCCGACACGCACGTGCAGCCGCGGCCGCGCCGTGTCTTCCAGGCTCCTGGTCTGCACCGACAACCGCAGCGTGTAGGACCAGGGATAGCGCACCCCTCCCTTGCTCTCATACACGTACGGCGGCCACGACACCAGTTCCGCTCCGTCCCGGACGGCGGTGCGCCGCCACCGGGTCGTGTGCACCGCCCGCACCATCACCCCATCCTGCGTGTCCGTGCCGCCATGGGCTTCGTCCGTGCCGTCCGTACCTCCTTCGCAGGCCGGTCCGGTCTCCCCGTCGCCATGGACGACGTGCCAGTCCGTCAGGCACAGATGCGTGGCCAGCGCGTGCGGCACCAGGGTGTAGTCGGCGCTCTGCGGATCGGTGCCCGGCCCCAGGTCGAGAGTCTTGCGTGTGAACGTCAGGTCCTGGCCGCTGAAGGTGTCCAGGATGCCGGCCAGGACCGCGGTGTTGATCACCGGCGGGCGTCCGCGCTGCTGCGCCAGGTCGTTGCGGTACTGCGCGGCCGCCATCAGCCCGCCCTTGACGAACTCCACCAGCAGCGCACGGTCCGGTTTCTTCTCGTCCGCGTTCGCCGACCACGCCAGCCACGTCTCACCCCGCCGCGCACGGGCGTCGTGGGTGAGAACCTGCGGCATTAACGCGGCGATCGCGCTGTTGACCGCCCACAGAGGGATGGCCCGTTTCTCCTCCTCGGCCTCGCCCTCCGCGGTGGCCGGCCTGAAGACCTGTTCGCGCAGGGGCCGCGCCCACTTCGCGGGGAACTCGCACGTCCAGTACGTCGCCAGATCATGGCCGGCGAAGGACTGCAGGACGAGAGAAAGGGGCTGCAAGAAGTCATAGCGCACGGTGCTGCTCCACGAGGGTGTGCAGGGACTGTCGAAGAGGCCGGTACAGCGGTCCGGCGATCGCCTCATCGGGCCCGTCGAGGGCTTCGTCGAGGGCGTCGAGCATGCCGACGAGCATGCTGTCGTCGTGTCGGGGGTCGAAGGCGGCGTCGCAGAAGTAGACGCGGGCCGTGGCGCCGCCGCGCAGCATCCGGCCGATGATCTGGTCCAGCGGGACGATGTTCGTCCAGTCCATGGCACGCCGCTGGGCCGAGCCGGGATCGGTCGCCGCGTACTGCAGCGTTCCCTCCAGCAGGTCGAGCCACATACGGCGGGCCAGCTCACGGAACATCGCCGCCCGCTCGCCCAGCGTCGTGTTGGGGCCGGCCGAGGGGACCGAGCGCCGGATCTCCTGAACCGCCCACCGGTTCATCGTCTGCACGTGGTAGCTGAGGTCCTCGGGGTGCAGGTGGGGACGGACCAGGTAGAACGCCGCGCCCAGGGCGGCGACGTGGTCGTCGTTGAGGATGTTGTGACCGCGTTCGATGGCGAGCTGAGGCGCGATGAGGATCCAGGCGTCCGTGTGCCGGGCCATCGCGTGCACCTTGCCGCGGGCGATGGTCTGCCTGCTCCAGTGATGGCTGCCGGACTCGTCGTCGGGCACCATCTGCAGGATCTGGTCAGCCCATTCGGGCCGGACCCTGACCAGGTGCTGCAGCACCGCCTCGGCCTCGCGGTAACTGCCCACCAAAAGCAGGACCCGCCGCCGCCCCTCGGGCAGCTCGTCACGGATCTCCTCCAGCAGGCTCTGGCGCGGCCCTCGCAGTCCCTGCTGCCGCTGGCACAACCCCGCCAGCAGCTCCCGCAGCGCTTCCAGCCGCTCCTCGCCCTGCCTGCCCGACACCCTCACCGCGAACGAGGCCCCGCTGGAGGACGGCATCCTGACCGGCAGATACCTGAGCATGATCCGCTCATGCAAAGGCACCTTGTCACCCGTACGGGAGGCGAGGATCCCCGCAACGGGGACCTGCACGTCATAGCGCGGCGAGTTCCCCGCCCAACTGGTGGCCGACAGCAGCAGACACTCCGGCCCCGCCTCCTCCCCGCCCGCCGAACCCCCGTACAGGTGCGGCAGGTTGAGCAGCAGCCAGCGGCCGACCCCCGAACAGCGGAAGAACGACAGCGTCCCGATCTGCTCGAACTGCCCCTCGTGCTCCCGGTACTGGAAACCCAGCAGGTTGCCCATCGGGGAATCCGGCACCAGCGGCAGATACTCGGCCGGCGGACGGTGCACGAGACTGGAGCCCATGGCCTCCAGCCCGGTCTCCATCTCCACCTCCCAGCAGGCACGGGTCAGCAGTGCCAGCTTCCCGGCGAGCAGGGCGACGACCATGGTCACCTGGAACCGCACCGCCAGCCGCTCCAGCGCCTGCTCCCCGGCCAGGACGACGTCCTCCTGCTCGCGCAGCCACTCCACCAGTTCCTGCGTCACCAGCCCCGACGGCTGGTAGCCGCGTGCGGTCAGATCCCGCAGGAACGCAACCGACGCATCCGCGCCCCGGTAACGGCCGGCCGGGTTCTCCAGCCACGTCGAGAAGACCAAGCGCCACCGCCTGAAGACCTCCTCGTCCGCGTCCCACAAGCCCGGCTGTTCCCCCCGGGGCGTGCCGTCCTGCCCCCGTGGCCGCGGCCGGTGCGCGATCTCACCGGCCAGCCCCAGCGCCAGCCGCCACTCGTTGAAGTAGCCCTGGCCAAGCCATTCCCGCACGTGACCGTGCTCGGCCAGCAGACCACGCAGATGGGTCACCAAAAGCCCGGCCGTACTGATGTCGACGGACCAGTCCCGCACCGGCTCGCTGAACAGATGCTGGCCGCGGGTATGGCGCATGTGCCGCTCGAACAGCGGCCGCACCTCGTCCAGCCAGGCGTCCTCACCCGGCCCGGCCAGCGCCTGCGAGGGACTGAACGCCTGGTCCCACTGGATCTGCACCCGGTCGGCCTCGTCCACCACGAACGCGTCGCTGCGCTGCCACGCCAGCTCCAGATACCGCATGTCATACCGCGACAGCTGCTCGGGAACCCGGCAGTGCATCAGGCTGGCGGGCGTGGCCACCCACACCGCAGCCTCCACCAGTTCCCGCGCCGCTTCGTGCCGCCCGCACACCGGAAGCAGCGAACAGTCCACCGCAGCCTCCCGCTGCTGCTCACCGTTCTCGGCCCCCCACGGCCGCAGCCGGCGCACACACGGGGCGTCCTTGAGCGCCAGCGGCTCGGTCAGCTCCGCCAGCCCCTGCAGCACGCACTCGGTGGAGATCCACCGCAGCCGCGGGTCCTCCAGCAGCACCAGACCCCGGGCATGCACGTCCGCCGGGCGGTGCACCTGCTGCAGATGCCGGCCGCGGTTGGCCGCCCCCAGGATCGGCGCCGCCCGCACCCCGTACCGGCACAGCGCGGTGACCATGTCGAGAACGGACACGACATCCCCGAGGACCACCGTCAGCGTGTGCCGCCGGTGCGGCTCGGCACCCGCCCATACCGCGGCGACCGTGATCAGCGTGGTCTTGCCGACGGCCGGCATGCCCACCACGTGCATCACGTCCGCCAGCACCAGCTTCTTCGACGTCCGCAGCCGGCCGTCACTCTGACGCACCAGCAGATAAAGATCGTCGATGCGCCCCCGCCAGTTGTTGCGCAGCCCCAGCCGCGCGTCCACCGCGTCCATCAGATCCGCGGTCTCCGCAAGCGCCGACCAGCGCAACGTCACCTTCTTGCGCCGCCGCCCCGCCCCATGCCGCTGCGCAGGCAGGGGCGTCATCCCCTCCGGCACCACCACACTGGCGTCCGCGCGCCCCATGCGGTAGCGCACACCCTCCTCGGCCACAGGCACCCGCAGCTCACGATGCTCCGGCAGCGCCGCCAGGGCCTCCGCGTAGATCTGCTCCCGGTCCGACACCACCGCCAGCGAACCCCGCCGCTCCGCAGGCCGCGACGGGTCCTTCACGTCGAACATCCGCAGCATCTCCGGCAGCGCCTGATACGACTGCAGAGCCCTGCCCCAGTCGCTCTGGCTCTTCAGCTCGCTCACCAGCCACCGCAGCGCCGCCGAACTGGCCACCGCCCGCTGATCGCGCGTACGGAACTCGTAGCCGTTCATCAACGCCCAGGCATCACCGGCCGCCGCACCCCGGGCCCACGACCCGAGCGCGAACAGCCCGAGTTCCACCGACGCCACCAGCCGCACATCCACACGGCCCAGACCGTTGCTCTTGGCCGCCCGCCTCAGCTTCTGCCCGAACTTCCTGTACCAGCCACTGCGGTCACGGGCCACAGACGACCTCCCCCAGCGTGCCCAGATCGGGGCAGGACGCCACCAGATCCCTGTCGGATACCACTTCGATCTGCGGCTGCGCCCGCAGTGCCTCGCTGCGCCTCGTGAGGATCTTCACGTAGCTGCGGTTGGCACGCAGCCGGTCGTGGGGAACGACCAGAAACCCCCTGCTGTACGCGTGCGGATCGTCCGTACCCCATGTCGGGAACGTCTTGATCCGCCGCGCCAGGAGATAAGGGCTGCGCCAGTCCTTCACATCCACCCCGACGCTGAACCCATTGGGCCATACGGCCACCAGATCCAGCGCGTCCAGCTTCGGATACAGCACCACCCGGGCCCCCCGCGCCGCCAGCCGCCGCGCAAGATCCAGCTCAGGTGCGCCCGGCAGCGCCACGAACCGCACCAGCTCCGGCTCCAGCCGCCGCGCCCCCTGCGCCTCCACCCAGACCGGCTCGGGCAGATCGGCCCGCCGCGCACAGCGCCACACCCCACACCGCACCCGGCCGTCCGCCCGCGGAGCGACCCACTGCCCGCAGCCGCCGCACACAGCCACCCGCCCGCCGAGTGTCACCTCCGCCGTGACCCGCCCGTAGGACTCCTCCATCCAGGTGGCCCACTGCGGCACGTCCAGCACCGCGTTCTTCGCCGCCATGAACTCGTCCGGCCCCAGCACCGCGTGCTCGGTGACGAACAGCCGCCATCGCGCATACAGTTCCGGCCGCCCGAGCTGGGCAGCCATCTTCTTGATCTCCTTTACCAGCGTGCCCTCGTGCACCTCGGACACCACGTCCTGGGCCGAGACGGCCCACTCCAGGCAGAACTCGCTCGGCTCGCCGCCGATCAGGAGCCGCTCCCCGTCCACCTGCGCATCGGCATCGAACTCCAACGGCCAGGAGTCCACCGGCCGTTCGGCGCACCACACACCCACCAGGTCCTGCACGCCCACAGGAGCGTCGCGGCCCGCCCGCACACACAGGGCGGCCAGCCGGTCCAGTCCCAGCTGCAGACTGCGGTCATAGGGATGCTGAAGCCGCCGCACCCCCGTCCAGCCCTGCATTCCCACCAGTCCCGACGCCACCAGGCTCAAGACCACTTCGCCAGCACGTACCGCACTGGCCCGCCCGGAATACACCGGGCCGATCTGTGTCAGACTCACCCGCCACACGCTAGAGGCCACCACTGACAGTCACCGGCTAAACCGGGCAGTAACCCCAAGTGACCTGCCACGACGCGCCGCGGACCCTCCGCAGCGCTCCTTGCTGCGGCAGCATCACAGCACCGGCCGCGCATCTGCTGCCGGTCAGCCGGCGGCCGGCCGGCACAGCGCCGCCTGATCCGCGGCTCCTGCTGGACATCCGGCGGATACCAGCCACTGGTCAGGTGCGAGCCGCAGACTCCACGCCCCCCGGGCCGCCGACCTGAGCACGCCAGAAGGCGAGGTTGCCCTCGATGACGGGGATGGTGGGGTCATCGCTTTCCAGAACCTGCTGCGCGACCGAGAGCATCCCGCTCAGAACACGCACGGCTTCCCCCGGCCTGCCCGCACGTCCCTGCCACATCGCGAACTTGTCGAGAGCCGTCAAGACGGCGACGTGCCCGGCGCCGAGATGCTGCTCGACGTGCGCGACCAGACCCCGGTACGTCTCGATCGCCGCGCGCACGTCTCCAGCGGCGGCGTACCAGTCGCCGAGATCCTCGAACGCCTTCACGGTACTGAGGTGTCCGGGCCCCAGAACCCGCTCCAGATCGGGACCCAGACTGCGAAGTCCCGCGATCGCCGCGTGCGGATCTCCCGCTTCACCACGCATGACGGCAAGACTGTGACGCGCCTCGAGAACACCCGGATGATCCTCGGCGAACACGTGCAGCTGGTCCTCGATCAGGAGCTCCAGCACGCGCACGGCGTCACGGGCTCTGCCCGCCTCACCCAGGCACAGCGCGAGACTGTAGCGGGAAATGAAGGTGTCGGGGTGGCGAGAGCCCAGGATACGAGCCCGGTCCGCGGCGACGGTCTGAAGATCCGCAGCAGCCGCGGTAGGGTCCGTCCCGGCCTCCAGCCGAGCGAGATTGTGGCGGGCGGCAAGCAGCTCGGGGTCATCGGTGTCGAAGACCTCGCCCATGTCCCGGATCAGTGCCCGGTAGCCGGTAATGGCTTGGTCAGTTTCACCTGTTGCGGCCTGCCAGCGGGCAAGGCTTTGCCGAGAGGTCATCACGTACGGATGCCGGGGCCCAAGCACCCGCGTCTGGTCCCGCACAAGTACCTCAAGCAACACGACGGCCTGGGCGGCGTCTCCCGCCTCACCGATCCACCGGGCAAGGTTGTGACGTGCCATCAGGGGACCGTGGTGATCGCTGCCGAACTCCTCCTCCATGGCAGGAACCAGGTCACGGTAGGCCTCCGCAGCCTGTGCAGCATGGCCTGCCGCGCCCTTCCAGTAGGCAAGGTTGTGCAGCGTCGTGAGAATCACCGTGCGCTCTGCCCCCGCGCGCCGCCGCCCGGCGAGCACGTCCGTCAGAGCGACCACCGCGCCTGGAGCATCACCGGCATTCCCGCGCACCACCGCCAGATCGTGACGGACCGACAAGGTCTCCAGCGCGCCGGCCCCGTACCGCCGCCGGTAGTCGGCCTCCACGCTTTCCAGGGTCGTCACTGCCTGCGCGAGGTCCGCGGACTTGGCCTGCCAGCGGCCCAGCATGTGCCGCGCGACCAGTGCGGAAGGGTGATCAGGCCCCAGGTACCGGGAGGCGAGCGCGGCCAGCTCCTTGAAATGCTCGCGCGCCCAGGCGGTGCCACCGGACTCGCCCGCGCTGTTGCCCAGCCGGAACAGAACCGGACAGGCGCTTTCGTCGAGCCACAGCGGATGGCTGTCCGTGTCCTGGTCGAGGGCGGCCAGCGCACTCGCGCTGGCCCGCAGCCGCTGTGCGAGGTCCTGGTCGTCCTCGGGGTGGGGCCAGATCTCGAGCAGAGCGCGTGCGGCCGCCGGCAGGACAAGGGCGGCGCGCTGCTGCCAGGCATCGCCCTCACCGGCGGGTACGCGGTACTCGCGTACGGCGCGCTGAATCAGCTGATGGACACGCACAAACCAAGAGGCATGGCCGCCACCGTGCCCAACACGGTCGATCAGGTGCAGGCGGTCCAGCGTCGCCAACGCGAGCTCGGCTTCCAGCTCGTCAACATCCCGGCCTGCCCCACTGCGCTCGGCCAGCCAGGCACAGGCGGCCCTGCTGCCGAACAACTGCTCCGGAATACCTGCGGTTCCGTCGACAACGGCCGCCAGCTCCAGCATCGGCCTGGCCAGCTTGCCAGTGTGCCGGTCGGCCTGCTCGATGGAAATATCCCACAGCGCAGCCACCGAACTGCCGCCAGAGCCACCCCGCACAGCGGGGGTGAGCCGTTCGAGAGTCAGCCGGCGATCCGCCAGCAGACGCCGGTAACGAGCCACGCTGCAGGAGACGTTGTAGTCCAGATATGCGGCGGCCCGGGACAGAGCCAGAGGAAGGTGACCCAGATCCTCGGCAAGCCCAGTCAGCTCCGCAACGAAATCACTTCCGGCATCCGCGGGCCGCCGCAGCGTTCCGCGCAGGCAGGCGAGCGACTGGGCAGGGGTGAAGACACCCACCGGCAGGAAGGCATGGCCGCTCATGGCGGCGAGATCCCCTTCGCGGCTGCGCGTGGTCACGATGACCCTGCCGTCGCCAGCAGTGTGCTGGGGAGGCCAGAGCCCCTCCATCACACCGGGGGAGTGCACGTCATCAAGAACGATCAGCCACCTGCGTTCCGTTGTCCGCAGCCAGTTGAGGAACCGGCGGGCCGACGTCGCGGTGTCCTCGCCCTCAGGCGCCAGCGCCAGCGTCCCGGCCGCCTGCGCATAAGCGCCGACCACATCCGACGCACTGTGCGCCGTCACCCACAACAGCACGTCGACACCGCGCCCGTCATCGCCGGCAGCAGCGTGGCAGTACCAGGCGGCCAAAGACGTCTTGCCCACCCCTCCGGTACCAGCGATCACCCGCCCCCTCACCGGACGGGACGCACCGTTCCCGCCCTCATCGCCCTCCGCACACCGCAAGGCACGTGCCAGCACATCCTGGGCCCCCCGCTCGACGAATACCTTGCTCACATCCGGCACCAGCCCCAGACGCAGCACCCCGCCGCCCCCCGGCGCATGGTCCTGCATCTGCTGTGAGCCGGCCCACCGCAGGTAGCCGCCAATCCCGCCGACCAGCCCGCCCTGCCCGGCCCCGGCCTCAGCGATTCGCTCCAAGAGATACTCAGGGGCATCCTGCAGCGCATAGCGCACCAGATCAGGATGGGCCGCGAACTTCTCGTCCAACCAGTGGCGCCCCCGCCACCTGCGCACGAACGGGAACGTGACCCGCAGGCCGTCGAACCACTGCTGCTCGGCCGGGGTCGGGTCGATCGGCACGAGCAGATCCCAGTGATCCGGCTGATGGCGTGCCGCCGACACCAGCGACCGCACCACCTGCCTGCGACGCCCCGAGTCCATCCGGCCAGTGAACGACTTCGCCTCGTACACGATGAGTTCGCCGTCATCCGTGTACTCGAACAGGTCCCGGCCACCATCCCCACCCTTGCCGTCGACGGCCTCAGCCCGTTCCCGCAAGCGCAGCACCAGCAAAGTCACCACAGACTCCGACAGCGCCGGATTCTCGGCCAGCTTCTCCCACGGCACTCTCACCACAAACCCACTCTACGAACCCCCTCCGACACCCGAGACGTTCCGTGCCGGCGGCCTGCACCGGCGAAGCCCGACAAGAGGGCTGAACCGCTGGTCCCAGGTCACAGAACACCCAACCGGCCAGGTATCCAGACGCCCGGAATCCCGCACGAAGAGGCTGCGCCCTCGCCAGGAAAGGAAGGGCGTTGAGACCACACCGCACGGCAAGGACACCCCCCACCAAGGCCGTTGACGCGCCGTGGGCAAAGGCCCGCCGCCTCAGTCTCTTGGCCGGAGCAAGACGACGGGCCTCTCTCAGACGCGGACATGCTCCGCACCTGCCTAAACACCGACGCCACGCCACTGCAGGCACCGGCGAACTGTTCAACGATCCTGCCACGAGGAGCGTTTAGTCCAGAACATGTGAACTTATCCACGCTCCGCAGGCCTTGGACAAAGCGTGTGACCCGTCCCACACTGCGAAGTGTCATCCTCGCGGGGCTTTCCGCCGCAGTCCTTGGCCGGAGCACGGTGAAAGGCCCTCTCAGACACGGGAGTTCACGCCATGCACCGATCTCCGTCATCGACCGGAGGCCGTTACCGTCGGCCCCTCTGCGGCACACCAGTTCCCGGGCACAGCCAAGTGATTGTCCTGGTGGTCATCGTCCTGCTGGCAGTCACCGTAGGTATCGCCGCGCCGACCCCCGCAGCTGCGGCCAGCACCGCAGCCCTTGTCCAAGCAGGGGCCGCTTTGTGGATTGTGCTCCGTCGCTCCGGCGCCTCGACGGCTGAGAGCTGATGCCGACGTCAGCATCGCCGGCTCCCCGCTTTCCGGGCGTGGAGCCGGCGTACGGGATCCCCAACATCGTGCAGTGCGTGGAGCACGCCCAGGCCGGCGACGGTGCAGCCTTCGCGCAGCTCTACACGGCCTACAGCGACACGGTGTACCGGTACGTCTACTACCGGGTCGGGGGCAGGGCAACCGCTGAGGACCTGACCAGCGAAGTATTCGCCCGAGCGCTGCAGCGCCTGTCCACGTTCACCTGGCGGGGACGGGACTTCGGGGCCTGGCTGGTCACCATCGCCCGCAACCTTGTGGCCGACCACTTCACCTCGGCGCGCTTCAGGCTGGAAGTGACGACCGGCGAACCCCTGGACAGCAACGACGTCGAGCGAAGCTCCGAAGACGCGGCCATCGAGAGCCTTCGCAACACCGGGCTGGCCGAAGCCCTCAACAGACTTCCCCGCCGCATGGGGCAGGTCACCTGGCTGTGGGCATCCGGCGAGCCGACCGCCCGCATCGCACAGCAGCTGGGCATCAGCCCCAGCACCGTCCGGGTCCACCTCTTCCAGGCACGCCAGCGCCTCGCCGCCGACCCCCTCGTGGCCCACCTCGCCAGCCCCACACGCTCCTGACCACACCACCCCGTCAATCCACCACCTACGCCTCTTCGGAATCCGCGAACTCACAGGAGCTCGCCATGCGCGTCAGGAGCAGCCGCAGACGGTCCGCCCGCCCCGGCTCCCAGGCCGGCAACAGCGCCCCCGACACCGGGTCAAGCTGACCCCGCCACTGCGCGACACGGTCCCGCACCGATGTCTGCCACCCGTCCCAGTCAGCCCCCGGCAGACCACTGACAACCGTCAGCCGCAACGGACACCCCAGCACCCCCAGGCGGCGCGTCAGCGCCGACACCTGCTCCTGCGTCCATGCCAGCACCCGCCGCCCACCCAGGGCCCCCTCCAGCACCTCCACCGCCGCGCCAGGAGAACAGGCACCGTCCGGCACCTCACGGCTGCGGGCCCCGGCCAGCCGTACGACGACGTCCACCAGTTTCGCCCCCTTCCCGTCCACCGCCGTCACACGGGCCGCGGCCGCCGGACGCGCCCGCCCTGATGCCGTCCGGCCACCCTCCACCATCTCCACCCACACCACTGCAAGCCGGGAATCCTCCAGCAGACACCGCGCCCACCCGGCCAGCACCCCACGCCGCTGCCTCAACGACACCTGCAGCGCCGCCACATCACGCAACCGCCAGCACATCGGGCACAGCCTCTCTCCGTCACGGACGACAAGAGGCCGGTCACAGCAGGCACCACAGCCCACGCACACATGCGTCTCACGGGCACGCCGACTCGCCGCAGCCTCCAACTGCCGCGCAGACGACGCAGTCGGCCGAGTGGCCTCCACCCGGTAAAGCCCCACCACCCCGCGACGTCCGCGGTGGTAAGTCCGCACATGACCGCTCACCCCACCCACAGGCTCCCGCGGAAGATCAGCTGCCAGCAACTGAGTCCTGGACGCCATCGACCACGGCACCTGCCCCCAGTCCTCGTACGACGCGGCCATCCCAACCTCCATCCTTCACATCCTGTGATGAATCGCCAACCCCGAAGATAGCCCGCGATACTCATCTCAGCAAACACAAACAGGCCTGTGAGCAGCCATTTTTAAGTTTACAAACTAAATCTCAACCACACTGCTGAGCCAGTCCCCACTCCAGCCCAGCCCGCAAAAAATCACCCACGGTGACAACTTCATCCGCCCACCGCTCATACTCCGCCAACGCCTCCACCGCCCCCCGATCCCGCCCCTCCCGAGTAAGCACCACCCCCGGATACCGATCCCGCCAATCCCGCAGCGCACAGACCGCCTCGGCCGACACCGACCAACACCCCGCCCGAACCTGCCGCGCCACCCCAGAGGGAAGACGAAACGACACAGCCTCCGGATACCCCACGTCCCTCGCCCCCGGCCAACGCCCCATACCCCCACCGCCGCCCCCCGCATCCGGCCACTCCCTCAGCCACCCCCGCACAACCAACTCATGACGAACCCCGTACAGGACAAACGAGTCAACCGTGTCCAGCAACCGCCCCTCCTCACGCAACCCCGCCACCACCGCACGCCACCGAGCACGTACGACATCCGCCTCACGCCGACTCAAGCCCCCAACGTCCCACGCAGCATCACGTGCCAGCTCCCGCCGCACAGCACGATGACGCGACACAACACCCTCCAACCGAGAGCGCGTCCCCAGAGCCACCTTCACCGTCATGGACACCAAACCCTCATCAGCCATAACCCCAGCCTCCCAGAAACACGCACCCCGGCACACCACAACCACCCCGACGGAACCAACCGCGCGAGAAACCTGGCACGCCGCCAGGCGTCCAACCCACCACACGAACCCAAGCCCCAGACAACGACAGAGACAACCCCCAAGCCACCATGAGAAACAGACACCCACTCAGACCGGCGCCAGCCGGACACCCACCCACTGCTCCCCGACAGGGGAGCGGCAGACACCCAAATAACTGTGCAACCACCCCGTTATGACATCACTGGCGCCGACAGGCGCCGGCACCCCAACCCCCAGGCTTCAAAACCCCACCCCTCCCCGCCAGGGGAGGGGCCGTCACCCACCCCGTCCTGCCGCCAGGCAGGACACCATCCCTGCTGAGCGGGCCGCCAGGCCCGCCAACACCCGCACAAACCAACCAAGTTGGCCCGCCAGGGCCAACCCCGCACCGTACACACAGTCGTGCCGTCAGGCACGACGACAGCACCTAACGGGCCGTCAGGCCCGTAGTTGGCCGCTAGGCCAACTTAAGAGCCGACAGGCTCTCCGCCAGCCACAACGCCATGCCGGACAACGGCATCAAGTTCCTCGCACTCCCTGACGATCCGCGCC